>NZ_JBFUDZ010000033.1:0-65278 GCF_056404455.1 Mesorhizobium sp. P2_D1 | reverse complement strand
CCGTGATTGCAACGATAGCTGCCGCTATCGTGCTGACATTTATGGCAGCTAAAAGATTTGAACTACGGCGCCCAAATCCGATCGAGGCTCATATCGAGAGGAATATCTGAGGGATGCGGGATGACCTGCTACAATCCCGTATGGCCGTCCGAATAGTGGTTATCCTGGCGCTTCTGTCCGCCTTCGCCTACGGATTCGCAAAACTTGTGGAACGCTATGGCGGCGTTGGCGGTAGGCCCTCTCCGTGTGAGCAATCGTCTGATTGTCCCGACCTGAACGCGCTGCCTCCTGAACTTGAGCCTAAGCCTTCTTAGGCCGCACCCGGCGCCGCCGCCGGACAACCCTAGCGAAACAGCAGATAGGCGCCATATGCAAGAGCTCTGAATGAGATGCGCGATCGCTTGATTGAATATGGCGTCTCCCGCAAGACACGGGTTTAGCAAGCTTCGCCCCCGCAAGGGCGCGCTTGACGATTTCAGCCCCGGCAGCGACACGGCGCCGAGCCTATGGCTCGCTACAGGGCCAATCTTCAGGCCTCGTCAAGCCAGAAGGCAACTCGGTCCGGGCGTCTCCGCAAGCCATGTTGAGCTGCCACTGGGACAGACCCGCCGAATTGGAAAGATCGAGGCCCTCGATACGGGTCTGAAAGAAAAAAGCGCGGTCAAAGTCTATCGGCGCGGTGAACGTCGCTCCTCGGAAGTCCGCCCGCGCGAGATTGGCAAACGAAAAGCGGCTGCCGCTGATATTGGCGTCATGGAACTGCGCTCGCCCCAATTCCGCCTTTGTGAAATCAACATTGGTCAGATTGGCGTCCTGGAAATTCGAGCGCTGCACTTCCGCGCTCGTAAACACAGCGTCCTGCGCGTCCATATGGCTGAAGTCGGTCCTGTAGGCCTCGATTTTGTCGAACCGGGCGCCTTTGGCGTTCGAGTCGGCCAGGGAAGCACGCACAAGCGTTGCCTTCTCAAAATTCGCCGCAACGAGATTGCTGTTCCTGAGGTCGGTCGACGTGAAATCAACACCGAACAGGTTCGCCCCGCTCAGGTCCTCTCCTGTTAGGATGAGAAGCTTTTTGTCACAGTCCTGCCAATTGACGCCAGGCGTCGCGGCTGCGTCGCAATTTTGAGCGGCAGTGGAGTTCTGCCAAGCAAATACAATGCAAACCGCTAGAACCAAGCCGGATGCGCCGTAAGCTCTGGTTCGTCTCAAAGTCATTGTTGCTGGACCTCTGCTACTCGCCGACAATCAACCTTACCATATCTGCTGACACTCGAAAGCGACGGCATTTTGCCCGCTAATCCCGCTAGTCCCCACCGCCAAATGAAAAGCCCGCCACCGTTGAGGCAGCGGGCTAAAATGGTGGGCGTCGGACCTATTGAATGCAAGAGCCCGGCGGGTAGCGCTCAGGGTCGTAGTGCGACGGCGAGACGAGCATGAAAATTGCAGCGCAGGGGTTCTCCGCCACCGGAGTGGTCACGAACCGAATGTCGGTTTTTCCGCAACGTATTTCGGCGGCAACTCCGAACTGACTAGGGGAGAAGTTTTGGAGTCGGCATACCTGACTATCTCTGACGCTTGATCTATGGCGCGCTGACCCGCGTTTGGATCAGAGAACGATGCCATTAGTTCGGTAAAGACTTTTTCCTCTAGTTCGTCCAAAAGATAAAATATACCGTTTTCTTTGTATTTATCGAGAAAGTCGGTTTTATTCGGCAGAACTGCTTTGGCAATTTCAATTGTATTGTCATTGCCTTTCAATAAATCAGGACCAACGCCGGTTTTAATGGTGYCAAGAATTACCACGGCATGACTGAATATAGATCGGTACGCCATGAAAGCGGCCCACGCCATCGGTGGAACAAACAAACGCTCGGTATCTGCAACAGATGGTTGTTCTTTTAGCAATTTATCGATTGCAGTTGCTTCCCATAGATCACTTCCAAGACGTCGAATTTTCTCACCCTCGCTGTCTCGCTGCGCACTGGTCTTCAATACGACGTCAATATTCAATGAAGAAACGAACCCTACTGCCATTTTGAACTTCATATGATAAATGGTGGCATTCCAAAGCGCTTCAGCCGCTTTCAATCGCCGTTGATCCAGCGCTTCATGACGCGAAGCGAGTGCGGTGAGTGCGGTGCTTCTGATCGCGTTTATCTGATCGTCCTTAGCGCGAAGTTGCGCCCTCAGCTTTTCTAGCTCGCGATCCAAACCATACTGAATTCCCTTCTCGATACCGGATTTCAATAGGTAGCTGCCAGCCAAGGTCAGCGCCGCGACGGTGCCGCTTGATAGCAGTGCCGGAATCCAGGCATCCCAATTCATATTTCTCACCCTTCGATAGGTGCGAGTTTTACAAACTCTAATCTTTTGCCGGAGAGTTGTTCCGCCACTGGTGAACCCCGCTTTGTTGATGCACATTGAACGCCATGTGCAATCTTTACAACATCACCACCAGCCAAGACGCGATCCGGCGTTGGCATTCCCCAAAGCAATCTAGCAAGCTCGCGCTGGCCGTCGGGCGCGTTGCGAACAACTGGTTCTTGGCAGCCGGACGATGCTTTGGTGATTGTCGAGAAGCCGGCCACGCAGATCAAGTTCCCTTCTCAGAGCGACCCAAATAAGGGCAGCCAGCTGTCGTTGTTATAGCGAAAACGGTTCTGGAGAGCATATGACCGTTCCTACCACGTACACGGAACATTATATCCCTGTGAAGTATTTTCTCTCTTCTTATCGGGCGCTTTCGGATGGCCGCAGCGGCGTCCGCCACCTCAACGATCAGATCAATCAAGCCACGTTTCTACTTTCAGAGTGGAAGGTTATATGGATCGGCGCCTGCGCTGTCCTGAGGACCGCAATAGACTTGTTTCAGGTCGATGCTAAGTCGTGCCTTTCTCCGGCCATCCGAGCTGAGATTGCGGCAGAATGGAAGGAAATTAGGGAAAATAAAGAGGATCATTCAATATTTTGGGAGTTTCTTCGGCAGGAGCGTGACAACATCATACACGAATACGAGTGGCGTGCTTACGAAACGTGGATTAAGCCTGATGGGACCTTCCATGATGGCGGGCTGTCTCTGCTGGCATTGGCTGGGGATGACGCCAAGCTTGTGCTTCTGATGCGAGGCGGGCGTTTCGAGGGTCGAAACTCTCTCGAGTTGCTAACAGAAGGTGCTGATTGGGTCGAGGCACGGATCTTTGGAGCTATCCGCCGCGCTCGATTCGACCCCGAAGAACCTCGCGGGTTAGTCCATTTCCAATCACCTCCGACCGTGCAAGGTGGTGGTGGCCTTTTGACTGTCTTAGGCGGCGAGGGCACTTGATAGCACGAGGGCAGGGTTTGCCGATTTAGAGTTTTGAAACCTCTATCAGTCTTGACGGAGCGCTAGGAATGACACGATGCGCCGGGCACGTTGATAGTGAGGGAGGCGATTATGGTCACTAGGATCACCAGTAGCTTCATGTCGGATTACAAGCTGTGCGATAACATCCTTTTCAACATCTCGATTATGAAGGCGCTTAGAAGAAGCCGAGAAGACGGCAACGCTGCTCACAAGCGATACCTGCAAAAGCCGCTGATAGTCCTAAATGTCTCCATCATCGAAGCGATCCTCTACGACTTCCATAGGAGGATCAAATGGAACACCAGAGAGGGCGTTAATGGACTTCCCGTGCTGGTGATCAACTATATCCGAGGCAAGCAGATCGATAAGCTTGAAACGCTCATAGCCAGCGCAAGGAAACACGATTTATTTGGAGCGTCGCCATCCGATTTTTACGACGATCTTGACGATCTTCGACGCATTCGCAATCGGACGCATATCCAAAACGAGAAGAACGATTTTGAAGCTGACGACTCGCAGGCATTTTCCGAGGCCCGGCTAACTCTGTCAGAGAGAGCGATGGAATATGTAATGCAGACCTTAGAGGACAATCATCCTCGACCAGTCAACGTTCACACATCCGCATTCGAATTGCCGTGGGATACCTACTTTCCATGAAATGAGTGCATGGGCTGGTGTCGCGCGAAGGACTTGAACCCTCGACCGATTACAAATCGGTTGCTCTACCAACTGAGCTAACAAGGCACTTTTACCCCTGCCTTTGTCGAGGTAAATGATCGGTGGTTAGTAGATCGGTTAGTAGCCTTCTAACCTGAAACTGCCAAATGCCTTGGAAATAAAAGGATTTCAGGGATTGACTGGCGGAGAGAGCGGGATTCGATTCCTACCCCCGGAGCCAGCATTTACAAGGCTTCCAGCCAAACCGTGTTACACAGTTTGTTGCACAACGCCATAGGGAGCTCGGACCCGACCTTGGCAAGGTTGCTCCTTCGCCGATTTTGCTGGCAAACCCGCCTGCCGCGACGCCCTGCTCCGTCCTACCGACAGCCCAGCCGAAGAAGAGGCATAGCCTGAAGAGCTTCGTCGGAGGCACCCGGTGACCGAGCACGATCCCCTCGCCAACCTCCGCGCGCCGGCCGGCCATTATCGCGTCATCTGCGTCAGGCCTGCGACCAAGACGACGCCTCAAGCCGACTGGCACCATGACGACTTCCCTACCCGGCCGGAGGCCATCGAAGCCGCCAGAGGACAGGGCAACCTGACTACGTTCGCCTACGTCTACAACGAGCACGCCGCCTGCTCCTACTGCAACGGCGGCCCCCCAATTTTCAAACGCGACGGCTACAAACGCCGCTGAAGGAGGAATGATGACGGCGCAATTCCCGCTGACATGGCCGGACCTTATCCCACGCCAAAAAAAGCGTGAAACCGGCCGCTTCAAGACGACGCTCCCACAGGCGCTGGCGAACGTCGAGAGCTCATTGAACCTGTTCGGCAAGGACAGCGGCAAGGTGGTCAGCAAGCTCGTAATCTCGTCCAATTACACGCTGACCGAGCGCCGGCCGATCGATCCCGGCGTGGCGGTCTGGTTCGTGTGGGACGAGATGCAGGTGTGCATTCCGATCGACCGCTACACGACGATCGAGGCGAACCTGCAGGCCATCCACCACGTGCTCGAGGCAAGACGCGTCGAGATCCGCCATGGCACGCTGGCGCTCGTCCGTGCCTCGTTTCGGGGCCTTCTCGCCCTTGCGCCGCCCAGCGGCAAAGGCTGGCGCGAGGTGTTTGGCTACGGGCCAAGCGCGCGAGTAACGAAGGACGAGATCAGCAGCGTCTACCGAAACCTCGCGAAGAATTGTGCGTCTGAGCCTGCATTGGCCGAACTGAACATCGCAAGAGATGCCGCCCTCAAGGAGCTCGGATCATGAAGCTCTCCGGAACCGAATTGTCTTGCATGTCGGTCAGCGAGGTCGCCGGCGAGGGCGAGCATTTCACCCTGCCCGACGGGCGAACCGTCAGCCGCGTCGGTAAGGACCACTCTGGCCGCACAGTCGATGGCGCCGAGTACAACGAACACCCGCAACTCAGCGCGAGGCAGAGCCTATGAGCTATCGCAAAACCGATTTTCGCGCACTGCAGGCCCGCCGTGCCTTGGCTCTGGAACGGCCGGAGCTCCGGAACAAGCCGAAACAACACGTTGACCCGCAGCTCGTCGCCGCGGCGATCGCTGCCGGCCGCTTTGTGCGCATCCCGCCGAAGGGGAAGGGCCGATGAAGGCCCCGGACAATGCACTCTGAGTGACGTGCACCGGGGCGTGGATGGTGTCACCTCGCTGTTGAAGTATATCAAACTTCACTTTATGTTTTTCATTGCGCCCATGACGCGCCAATCTTCCCATTCTATTTGGCTCTTTGCAATCATTGCTGGGCAGTTTTTGTCTGGAACGAACACCCGGTAGCCCGTAAATCCAGGTTTCTGCACCAGGACGAGCTTCTGGCCTGTGCATCCATCCAATGTCATGCGCCCGTCGGCCCGCCACCTGGTCACTTTTCCGTCTTCGGAATTCTTCCTTGTCCAGGAACCGTTAGCCAATCGCTTATACGACCGAATAGCGCCAGGTATGTCCTGAAGCTCGACCGTGAACACCCGGACACTGTTTGAATTCGTCGTACCTTTAGCCGGTGGCTTAGCTCCGGCGCCGCCGTGTCCCGTGGTATCAGGGGTATTGGTGGCCGAGCCGCCATAATCTGTTGTTGAAGTGAAGGGCGGAGCCTTCCCAACATAGGTGAGCACGACGGTCGGGTTTTTGTACGGGATATCTTGCCCCTGGCCTAACTTCCAAGTCAGAACCCAACGATTGTCCAGGAGTGGGATTGCTTCTGTATCAGGAAGCTTGGAGGTTTGCGTTATGAACGCGTTCTTTTTCCCCTCGTCTGAATTTGGATCAAGACCGGTCCACTTGCCTACATATTGTTGTCGATCCAGAGCGCTGGTATCGACTCTGGGTTTTCCGTTCGCGTCGTATAGCATTTTGCCTTTGGCGTCCCGTGCCCAAGTCGTATTCGATAAGCAATCAACATCACGGGCGGAAATGCACTGCACAGTATCGTATGCATCCTTGAGTTTTGGCGAGTAGGCTTTAAGCTTGTCATTGCCTGCCTGGATCAGGACCGCTCCGGCAGATTTGAGGAAACCGTCCTTGATCGCTTGCTCGTCACCTCCGGCCGCGGCAACTGCAATGCCCCCAGCGGCGCCGGCTAGTGCAGCCTTCTTGACAATTTCACCTGTAGTGCCGGCTGGCAGGGCTGCCGTTGAACTACCCATTTCTGACGTCACGCCGGCAATAATCCCGGCTCGCAAGGCGAGATTGGCGTCACCTGTGCGGCGGTATGTCGACCACGCAGCGTAAGCCGCCGCGCCTGCTGGCCCCCCATAAACTGCCGCTGCGCTCGCAGCCGCAGTATTGAGCAGGTCGCTCTCCTCGGTAGCTTTGGCAAAGTTCTCTTCGGCGGACTTAGCCGGCTCGGTGCCTAGTCCCCAGATAGAGTCGATGATCTTCCCATCGCGTAATCGCTTTTGAGCTTTGATGGTTGCTGTCCCCTCCGACTTCGCCTGATTTTCAGCGAAGCGAGCGGCTGCCTTTCCGGCATCGATCACATCCTTGAAGCTGCGTTTGCTTTGATCACCGACGTCTCGCCATCCTTTAACGTAGCTTGCGGTCGCATCTCCAGCGGCCTTTGTGATCGTTTTGACGCTGTCACTGCCTGCCTTTTTTACGGAAGTGACCGTGTCACCGCCGGCCTTTTCAAGCGTACGAACGGAGTCGCCCGCGGCAGTTTGTAGAGTTGCAAACGTGTCGACGCCGAGTTTCTCCACCGCGCGAGAGGCTTCTTTGCTCCCCAACTTGTCCAGTTCCTCCTTGGCAGCAGGTGGCAAGGCAATAGGCGAAGCAGGGTCCGCATTGCCCGGCACAATCGAAATCTCGCAGCCGAGCTTTGGAACGCAAATGCACTTTCTTAGTGGAGAGACACCAGCACATTGCTCGTCCTGACACTCCGGGCAACTCGCTGCTGCTGGTGTCAGGGTAAACGCCGATAAAAGTGCAGCCGCGATCAGAAAGTGGCGAGCAACAGGCAATATCAAGCCTCCACGTTCTACTGTCTTACGCCTGGCGGTCGGGGCCCGGTCAAGGTCAGTTATCTCGTTTTCGGACAGGCCGGGCCACCTGCGGCTTGGCGAAACTATATTCCAAAACTACAGGCCCGTCACTCACATCTGGACGATGAGGTGATCACCCGAGCCCGGTGCCGAAGCTTCAGGATGCGGCCCTGCTCCACGCCGGCGAGGCCCTCAAGACCGCGCTTATCGCCGATATCGCCCTGCAGCTGCTTGAGCGCGTCTACACCTCGCCCGGCATCCTGCCGCTCTCCTCAGTGCTTGTCGGGCCGGCCGGCTCCTCAACGGCGTGGAGCACAACGAATACCCACAGGTGGCGAAGCTGGACGGCGCAGCACTATGAGCTACCGCAAAACCGATTTTCGCGCGCTGCAGGCGCGCCGTGCCTTGGCTCTGGAATGGCCGGAGCTCCGGAACAAGCCGAAACAACACGTTGACCCGCAGCTCGTCGCCGCGGCGATCGCTGCCGGCCGGTTTGTACGCATCCCGCCGAAAGTGAAGGGCCGATGAAGGACTAGACAATGCATTCCCCCGTTCAAGTTCATTTCTTGGCGAGCGCTAGTACTTCGCCGAGCATGAAGCCTCCGGCGCTTGACGCCGGCTGGCCGGTGGCGCAACCGTGTCGCCTTCTGATCTGCGGGGACGGATGGCGTGGCAACGGAAAACAAGATTGGTACAAAGCTGAAAGCATTCTGCTCGAATTGTCGCGGGCATCGAAACTGCGACGTCGCTGGACATCATGCGGAAAGCGGCGACGACGCTGAAGGGCGCTACGAGTGGCACACCGACTGGTATCTTCTGGTGTGTTGCGGCTGCGAGCACATATTTGCCCAGTCCGTAAGTACCGATTCCGAAAGTTATTACTATGAATACGATTCCAGCGGAGAACAGCAGCTCATCCGTGAGGAGACGATCAAGACTTGGCCTGCCAAATTCAAACGAGAGCGCCCTGATTGGTTCGGAGGCAACAGCATCGCGACGGACATTGAAGATGTATGGGCGCTCGGCTTGGCGCTGTCGGAACTATATGGCGCTTTGGACCATGATCTGAAGATGCTTGCCGCGATCGGGGTGAGAACCTCGTTCGACGTCGCAGCAGAGATACTCGGAATCGATCCAAGCCTGCCGTTCCAAAAGAAGTTGGATGGCATGGTCGACAAAAAACTTATCAAGGAATCTGAGCGAGAGCATCTTGATGTGCTGGTTGATGCAGGGGGCGCGTCTGCCCATCGCGGGTGGAAACCATCAGTCGAAGATCTCGACGTCCTCATGGATACGCTAGAAAGTTTTATCTACGATACGTTCGTACTTCCGACTCGAAAGAAGGCCGCTGCTGCCAAGATCGCGAAAATGAAGGCGAAGGTTCCGCCTCGGCAAAAGAAAGCACAGAAGCCTGCAGACAAAGGCACCACCAAGGCGCCTTGATCCGTTTCGGCCCCCGGTTCAAGTCCCTTTTTGCTGGGTCGATCCGTGCGGAAGTGGGGCGGAGCGGTTTAACGCGCCTTTAAAGCTAAGTATTTGTTTTTATAGCAATCAATTGCCGAGAAAATTCAGAAGTTCTCATAGGCATAAGTTCGGCCGCAGTATATTCTGGGCGTTTGAAGATGGCGGGGAAAACCATGGAAATCGTGACTATGATCAACCGGCCCGCGGTTGATTGGAGTCTTGCTGATTTCGAGGCTGTCGCCAAAGCGGCGTTGCCAGAATCGCTGACGCTCGAATTCAAGGCGGATTTCGAAGCTGGCGCTGATGAGCGCTGGCGAAAGAACCAGGACCAAATTTCTTCTAGGAGCCGTGATCGGCTGGCCGAGGAAATAGTTGCTTTTGCAAACGCCTATGGAGGTGTTCTGCTCCTCGGCATCAAAGAAGAGGTGAACAGTGACGGAATCAAGGTTTCGGCTGGCTTGGGCGCTCCCATACCTTTGGTGTCCCAGTGCGCGGAAAGGCTAGAGAGCAGCTTGCGAGCCGTTATAGACCCTCCGCTTCCCATGCTTGAGGTGAAAGCCGTCAAAGCAACCGACGACGGCGCCGGGTACATTCTCTTTAAAGTCCCGCAGTCGCTATCAGCTCCGCATGGAGTGGGGCGACCCTCAGCCGGCCATGTCCGGCGCGGCTCTTCGTGCGAACCGATGACGATGCGTGACTTACAGTCGGTCTTTTGGGAAGCTCGAACTGCAATCGATAGAGTGAACGAGGCTTTCAGAGCGCGGCGGGAAGAGTTTCAGCGAGACCTTGTAGACTCAAAATATGTCCCGGGGTTCCCCAGCCATGTGCTCTATCGTTTTACAGTGGTGCCCGGACGGCACTTTCAGGTCCCCCACTTACCATCTTTGATCCTCAATCGAGGATTCGGGGTAATGCAGGTCCCATTCCGCACACTGCAGCAAACCGACTTCACCTTTGCAAGTCCAAGATGGCGACCGGCCGCTGGCGGTGTTGCTGCTTTCGAACACATAGATCAGGACTACAAGCAGGTCCGCATTTGGGGCGATGGCACATGGAATTTGGTAGGTCGCCACATCGTATTTGGTCAAAAGCAGTTCCCAGGCTGGTATGCGATCGGAGCGATTTGGCTACTGTACAATGCAACGCGCCTTCGCCGCCGCCTAGGATTGGTCGATACCCCGCTGTATATGGAAGGCGAGATCTCGGGTTCCAAGGATAGAGAGGTATACTTTGCCGACGACTACAACGATCCCGTCAAAGCGCCTTACGAGCCGGCGCGCACTGATCGCCTAGAGCTGGAACGCGACCAAGATTTCGATGATGTCGCGCAACTTTTTGCAGAACAGATCGGCTGGGCGTGCGGCCTCGATATTGACTTCTCACCAGTGCGCCTCGGCTCGAATCTGGACTTGCGGTAAGCTGCAAATCCTATCGAAACGGATCAATTCTCGCCGAGAGGCGAAACTTCAAAGAGGTATGTGAGGAAGCCTGTGTGACCGTCTTGCACGCCTTTCATCTGCTTAATTCGCTCCAAATCCGATCGATTGATGTAAGGCCCCGTTGCCCGACCGGTGCTGGCAATTTGCGTGCTTGCGACGCCAAAGCACCACGAAAGCACCGTCGATCGAAAAGCTAGTGCATTCGCATCGGTGAGGAGTGCTCCAGGAATAGCGCCTGGGTATTGGCCGGTGCGCGCACGTATCACTGATTCGAAGGCCCCGATTTCGCGGCAGTGTTTTTGCAGAGCAACTGCAAGTTCAGGCGCCACTCTGGTGGCGTCCATGATCAATTGCCGCGACAGTTCGGACATGGGGGGCGCCAGGTCATGCAATTGGTTTATGTTCGGGAGACGCTCACCGGTGTCCTGAAGATCGATAACCAGAGTGTCAGCTATCCCCCGAGATCTATCTCGCTCCGCTTTCCAAACTTGATCTAATTGCCGCCACAAAAGGTAGATTGTCGGAGCAGCAACAATGGCTGCGGCCCACCCGCTGGTCGCACCCATCCAGTCGCGGGTCCCGTCCCATGAAAAATTGTATTTGATACTCGCGAGTAGCCACGGCTGATGGTCAACAAACATCATCAGTCCTGCGCCAACGACAGCGCCGATTGCGAACAAAAGAGTTTTGAAACCCATATCCCCATCCCCGTGAACATTGATACCACAACTGTATTCACGTTGACGAGGGCGGCAGAATTTCAGGCCGCGCTGGTGGAGCCCGCGCGTCCCTTTTTCAAACTTGGACCAGTCTGCGTCCGTGGCCCATTCAACATTCCTGCTCACTCATGCGGCTTCAAGAGATCCTTCAGGGTCTTGGCGGTGTGGTCGGTGCTGGCATAGCCGCCGCCAGGCTTTGTCTGGTCCGGGGTGAGATCCGTGCTCGCTCCCGACGGCTTGTTCTGGTTCTGACCATAACCGCTAATTGTCTTGAGGACATTTAGCAGGTCTGTCGTCACCGATGTGGACGCCAGGCCAATCAGGTTGTGGAACGACGCATGGCTGCCGTGATCACTGTTGCCATGGGCAGAGCCGGACTGCAGGAATTTTGCAGTGTCTTTGAGGCCGAGCGAGTCGGACGCGATGGCACCGTTGGCGCCCGTCGCACCATTAGCCACGGTGGCGCCAGTCGAGCCCGTGGCTCCAACTGCGCCAGTCGCACCGGTGCCGCCGATTGCGCCTGTGGATCCCGTAGCACCGGTTCCTCCCGTGGCGCCGGTTGCGCCTGTGGCTCCAGTTGCGCCGGTTCCGCCTGTGGCTCCGGTGCCGCCGGTTGAGCCTGTGGTACCGGTGCCGCCGATTGCGCCTGTGGATCCCGTAGCACCGGTTGCACCCGTTGCGCCTGTGGCACCGGTTGCACCCGTTGCGCCTGTGGCACCGGTGCCGCCGGTTGCGCCGGTTGCGCCTGTGGCACCCGTGTCACCCGTGGCACCGGTTGCGCCTGTGGCACCCGTGSMGCCGRTTGCGCCTGTGGMTCCCGTRGCACCGGTTGCGCCTGTGGCACCCGTGGCGCCGGTTGCGCCTGTGGCTCCCGTGGCACCGGTTGCGCCATATATTGTAATAGTTATGGGGTGGCTGGTGCCATCGGCCGAATTGACCGTAAACGGATCTGTTAGCATCTGTCCCGCTGGTACCGAAGCGGTCAGTTTATATTTCCAGGAGCCATCTTTTTTTAAACTAAGTGTACCTAACTTATGTGGGATGTCGATTTTCTGAAAGAATCCCTCATCGTGGTCAGGGTCGGCGATCGTCAAGTTTCCAGCGGCGACATTCTGGTTCCGGGCTGTTGTCACGGAGCCAGTATCAGTTCCTCCAATCACTGGATCGTCATTTCTGCCAGTAAGCGTGATAGTTATTAAGTGAACTGTACCGTCTTTGGAGGTTATAACAAAAGGCTGCTCGGTAACTACTTCCCCTCCTTGAAGAGCCTGCTCCCTACCGTCGACCCTGTACTCCCATGTCCCACTCGATCTCATTTCGAAAACACCATAAGCGCCTTTATCGACACTATTGACGAACAAAGATTCGCCGGGATCAGGGTCATCAATTGTCAACATCCCGAACGCGGGGGAGTTGTTCCCGTCTTCGGTGATGGTTCCGGTATCAGTTCCGTCGATGGTCGCCGGTGTATTCTTTGCCATCACCAACTCTCCAAAACTTGCTACATCCGGAGTTTCACCTGAAAGCCGCGGTTGTCGGAGCTGGCGACCCCCAGATGGTGGCACGATAGACCCTTTTATTCGCAATAGCTAATGTAGCAAACAGTCATACTCCTTCACAAGCGCTTCCCGGTGTATGCAGGGAATAATGGGAATATTGTCTGGCGCTGTCGGGGCTTTCTCGGCCACGACGATGGCATTTGGTAAYTCCACGCCGGCCCGAGCGCCGACGTTGAAACATGCTCTTCTCGTCGTGACTTCCCGCAGAACTCCAGCAAGGACGGATAGTTTCAAGCTTTGGCCGCTGAGTGAAATAGAGCCTCGGACAATCGTCTTGCGCACCCCCGGCCTTCCTCTCTATCCGCGAAGGCCTCCTCGCCCGTCGTCGCCCCCGCCACGGCTCGAACGGATACGGTTGCGAGGTTTGCCCAACCCCGGATTCTCGCTAGACGCCCTTTGCCCGGGCATAGGAGGAAGGCTGAGGCTGCGGTGACGCGAGATAATTGGTGAACTCGCGCTCAAGTTCGGCCACCGCCTGATCCTTGGTCGCTTCGCGGCCACGCTGACCACCATGCTTGCGCCAGCGGTCGTCATGCGTGGAGATCGACCAGAACCAGGTTCCAGCACTCGGGCCGTGTTGCTCGCCAAGGATGCGGCCGACGCTGTCCGAGCCCAGGAAGCTGCAAGAGAAGTCGTGCGGCCTCGACCGGGCCGCGATGACCGTCCGCCCCCAATCGAGCCATAGCCGCGCGCCTCGATCGCGAACGAACCCGGCGGCTTCCAGGATCGTAGCGAAGGTGGCGATCGCCTCGCCCTCTTCCAGCACCTGAAAGCCGCCGTCGGCTTCGTGGACCTTCAATCTATCAGCCGACATCACACCGCCTGCTTGAACATCCATCCGATATAGGTCAGCCTGCACTTGGGCTCAATCGCGTGCTTCCTCTGCGCGCGAAGACGGAGGGGACATGAAACGAGTTGGGGTTCTCGCTTTGATCGCCGCAGGGCTGTTCTCGTCAAACGCTTCGGCTGAACCGGCGAACGTCCAAGGCCTGTTGGATCAATGTAACTCCGAAATGACTGCTTCCGAATTCCTTTATTGCCTTGGATATGTCGGGGGGGTGTCTGATGTCATGATCTTGAATGGGATCATCGCCAAGAACAATCCTTCGATAGACCCCGTTCTAAAACGGTTTGCGACGTGCCCGTCATCCGCCGTCAGTCGCGGCGCTAGTCGACAGGCATTCGTAAATTGGGCTCAAAAGCATCCAGAACAGTGGACGCTTGGCACGACTCAAGGGGTGGTTTTCGCTCTGCGCGACGTTTGGCCGTGCCGGTAGCCACGTGACCTCAGTCCGCCACGCCGGCGTCATGATGAACGATAGCGTCAAGGATCGCCTCGTAGACGCTCCCGGTGTCTTCCTCGATCTCGGTGCTGCCGATGCCGACCGCCTTAGCGTCTCGGAACAGCTTCTGCGTCAGCTCGGCAACTGAGATGACGTCCGCCCCGACCGTGTCGGGAACATTGTTTGAAATCCACTTGTGAAGGAAATTGGTTGCCGCGCGTGCTCATGAGGCCACAAGCTCTCCGAACTGACTAGGTTCCAGCGGGCGGCTCATCCATCGCCGCCTCATCGACCTCAGCTTCCATCTTATCGCTGACCGGCTTGGCCTTGCCGGAACCGGCAATGGGCGCGCCATCAAAACCCTGCAGCCAGGCGTCGGCGTGTTCCTGCCAGAACTCAGGGACGGCGCGCTCCTTGCCGTCCTTGCGCGCCTGCGCGCCATACATCCACGCGTAGATGATCCGCTCTTGGTCCTTCTTAGCCACCGCCATTTCCCACCTACCTTCCTAGCGGCTGTTTGGAGAGTGAGACCAGCTCATCTTCATCCGTGACGCCGGCCATATAGTTCGCGATAATGCGGGACGCGATTGCCTCGCGAGCGTACGGCGACTGATTGTCTAGCTTGAGTTGTTCAAAAACCCGCCCAAGCAAGGCTACCTCAGATTCGTCGAAAATGCCGGCCTCAGTTGCCTTTCGTCGAATCGGCATGACCTACCTCCCTGAAATCCTGTACCGAGGCGTGCCGGAGCTTCGGCTCACCGCGCAGATGACGAACGCGGGCGGTGAGACCCGGCTTCACCCATTCGACGCCGGGATCAGCGACCGCCGTCGGCACGCCGGCGGGTTGTTCAGCGCGGTCGCGCTCAATGCGGCGCCACAGGCGATCCTTGATCGCGCGGGTTGTCGCGATGACGGCTTTGCCGACATATTTGCCGTCCTTTGCGAACAGCCCCTCGGTCTGCTTGCCGGGCTCTCGTTTCACTCCGATCAGGTCGAGGTCATCGACATCCCAGCATTTCACCTTGACCCAGGAATCGCTCCTGCCGCTGCGATAGGGGCTGTAGCTGCGCTTCGAGACGATCCCCTCGAGTCCCATCTTGTCGACCGCTGCGAAAAACTCGGCGCCGTTGCCCTCGACGTGCTGGCTATACTGGATGATCCCGTCGGCAGGTTTCACCAAGTCCCAAAGGATCGCCTTGCGCTCGATCGCCGGCAGGCCCCGCAGATCCTGCCCATCCTTGTGTAGAATGTCGAAGGCGACGAAGGCGAGCAGTTCGGCGTTCCACGCCATGCGGGAGTGGATCTGGTGGAAGTTTGGTCGGCCATCCGCTTCGGGCGCGATCATCTCGCCGTCGAGTATCAGTGCCTTTGCTGGCAGCTTTTCCAGCGCGGTGACAATCGGCCAGTAGCGCTTGGACCAGTCGATGCCGGTCCTGGTGAACGCGCGGCCGCCGGCCCAATCAAGGATGAGCTGGGTGCGGAAACCGTCATACTTGATTTCGTGGAGCCAGTCGTCGCTGACGGGCGGCTCGAGCACCAGGATCGGTTCCTGCTGCTTCATGAATTTCAGCCGGTCCTCGGCGTTACGCATGCACAAAACTCCAGACGCGATTCAAGGCGCGCGGGCCGTTTTGGTTGCATTTTAGCCGAATTGAATGTGAAAATGGTTATGAAGATGGAGGCTGAGGAGACACCGCCCGACTGGTTGACACGAAGCACGTTCGGATGTGTAAGGATCCCCTTATACTTGGCGGGGTACCAAATGAAAATTCAACAGGTCTTCACACCGAACGACATTCCGACGATCACCTATGTTGATCGGGCTGATCATATGTTGGAACGGCGGTTGAGAGACTACTACGAAACACCAAATATGGTGATTTCGGTGTCGGGCCCGTCCAAATCTGGCAAGACGGTTCTTGTCAAGAAAGTAATCCCAGAAGACCTCCTCATACCAGTCATTGGCGCAGCGATCACTTCCCCCGAAAACTTGTGGGATCGGGTTCTTAATTGGATGGGAGCACCTTCCGAGACTTCCATTTCGACCGGCCGGTCGAATGGACTGTCGGTTTCCGCAAATGCTGGCGGAAAGATCAAAGTGCCGTTCGTGGCAGAAGGCGGTGCGCAGGCTGAGATGGGAGGCACCCTGGGTTGGGTTGAGGATACCTCGAAGACCTACGCCAGGGGCGGCCTCTCTCAAGTGATCAAAGAACTCACCGGCAGCGAATTTGCCGTCTTCATCGATGACTTTCACTACATAAAAGAAGAGTTCCGCGAAGAGATTGGTCGGCAGATAAAGGCTGCAGCCGAAAATGGCGTGCACATTGTAACGGCGTCAGTGCCGCATCGCGCCGACGATGTCGTGCGGAGCAACCCGGAGCTTCGTGGACGGGTGGCGGCTGTCGACTTGGCATATTGGACTTTGGACGAGTTACAGCAGATCGCGCGAAAAGGGTTTCACGCTCTCAACGTCGATTTGGCGCCATCGGTTGAACGCCAATTGGCGACAGAAGCGTTCGGTTCACCACAGTTGATGCAGAGCATCTGTCTGAATCTCGGGTTCAAGCTGAATATCCGCGAGCCCATCGCCACCCATGAGCGAGTCGACGTCAACATCTTCGATATTCACGACACGTTGCTTCGGACGTCGAGCCTCACCGACTTCACAAAAATGCTCGTCGCTTTGCATACCGGGCCTCGCACAAGAGGCACYGAGCGAAAGACCCACGAATTCCGAGACGGCAGCAAGGGTGATGTTTACCGGGCAATTTTGCTGGCAATCAAGCAGGATCCAGCCGAACTCGCGTTCTCTTACGAGCGGATTCTCGCCAGGGTGCGAGAGGTCTGTGTTTCAGAACCGCCTATCGGGTCGAGCATCACCTCTGCTTTGGAACAGATGAACGGCATTGCCGAGGAGGTTCAGCCGGGCACCAGCCCTCTGTCGTGGGATGGTGACGCGCTCACAATCACCGACCCATACTTCCTCTTCTTCCTTCGTCACTCGGACAAGGTTTCGAACTTGGCGGATCGGACTGAAACAGACCAAACACATTTTTTGGACGACTTGGTGATCRTGAATCAAGGTGACCCAGAATAGGCCAGCCCGCTTCAGCCGAAACGCGGCAGACGCGAAAAAAGAACCCCACCCGGCCGAAGCCGCTTCTGTAACTGCGAATCGCAAATTGGGGGGTTGAGATGTTTAGAGTTGCTTTGATTGCCGGTTTTTCCGTGGCTTGTGCCGGCAGCGCGCTTGGCCAGGAGGTGGTCGACCAGTCAGGCGCCGCTTTGCCGGCCGAGTTGCTGCAGGCCGTTGTCCAGGCGGTTTCCGAGGTCGTCAAAGATCCTTCCTCGCTCCAGCTGCGCAACCTTTCGCGCTTTACTCCGCCTGGCGCCGACTATCAGGCTGTTTGCGGCGAGATGAATGCCAAGAACGGTTTCGGCGGCTATGTTGGCTTTCAGGCTTTCCAGTTCCTGCCCCCCTCGGGCGCGGTCATGATGATACGGACCTGCCCGTAATTGCCATTCGATCTTGCGCGGCTCGCGGATCTCAGGCAGATCTCAGAAGGCGCAGGATGGCGTCCCACCAGTAGACAAGAAACCCGACGATCGTCCCGCCAAGGGCCGTGCCGGCGATGCCGGCGACGAACAGCGCACCAATGCCTCGCTGCTTCCATTCTTTGAATTCGTCAGTGATCTCCTTGCTGTCCGTCACGTCCTCTTTCATCGTTTCGACAGTGGTTTTGATGTCGCTGACCTCGCCGACCAAGTCATCGACGCGCTTGTGGATCGCGGCGCGGTGGTCATCTGCCCGCCGATTGCTGGCGTCGGCGCGCTTGTCCGATTCCTCGATGGCCTTGGCCAGGTTCGTAACCGACGCCTCGAGCGAACCGATCGCCTTGTAGATCTGGTTGAGACTGGCGGTCATTTCAGGTTTGTCCCGGGTCGCTATCTTGGCGTCTCATTATGTTGCCTTCAGCTCTACGCGCCGCGTGGCGCTGGCCTTGGTGTGCCGGTCGCATTCGGCCGCGGTGTAGAGGTTGACGGCGCACCCCGGCGCCATCGTCCGGTCGATCTTGTTCTGATCGACCAGCGTCTTGCCCTGCGCCCCGGCCAGGCTGCTACCGATCGCCTGCCGCAGGGCTGGAGCACCGCTGACGCCGGAAGTCCCACAGCCCGCCAGCAGCAGTGCAGTCGTCAAAAAAACGGCTGACCTCAATGCCCTCGTGTATCGCATCCTGATTGTCCTTCTCGATCTTGGCCCGAGCCTCGTCGGCGCCCCAATGCTTGATGAGCTCGTAGCCAGCGAGAATTGTTCCGGAGATAGCAGCGGCGATCAGCGCCCATGCCAGCAGCCCCGCCACAGGACGGGGAACGCCTATGACGCTGGCGACGAACGTGATGAGCCAAGTCATGCCGGCGCGGTACCGAGCGCTTCAGCAAGGCGCTTTGCCTTGCGGTTTGTGTAAAGGCGATAGAGGCCGCCGCCGATCACCAGCAAGGCGCTCACAAGGGCCAGCATGACGACAATCTGGGTGATCCACTCGCTGGCATAAGACAGCGGCGATAGCTGTTCCTGAAGGCCTTTCAAGACGCCCGTGACGCCAAGGCCGCTGCCGCCGGCGCCGATCGCCGCATCGGCCGGCGCGGTGGACGGTGCTGGCTTGGCGTTCTCGACCATCGCTTTCGCCTGACCGCCGTCGACGAAATTTGCCGCCTGTGGCGTCTCGCCGGTGGCCCAGGCCTTGCCGATCGCGCAGACTTCCTTGACGCGAGTGGTCCAGCCTTTGCCGAAGGTCGGGAAGGTGCCGAGATGGCGAAGGAAGTTCATGCGCGCATCGCAGATGCGATCGATCAGCGCGTCGTTGTTGTTGATCGCCTTTAGAGCGGTCAGCGTGCCCATGCCAAGCACGCCATCGATGCGGCCGGTGTATACCGGGCGCAAGGCCTGCTGAAGCCACATGATCGAGCGGCCGGGGCCGGAATTGACCGCGCCATCGAACACCACGTAGTCGACGCCGTCGGGCAGTAGATCGCCCTTCACGGCGTCCCAATACTGCTTGTCGTAGATGTCGTTCAGCTCGTCGGTGGTGATGAGCTTCACCGAGCGAGTGGGCAGTCCCTTGCCCTTGCGATAGGCGTCATAGACGCGCTGGATGACGCCCTTCACGGTGGCGCCGCCGGGGTCCGCCGGGTGATTGCTATACTCTCCCTCGTGCGCCAGAACTCGGGCGAGGGATTCCTTTTCGCGAGAAACGGTCATGACGGGGGCTCCGATGAGGGCCAGCACGTCATGCGCGGGAGGTGGCACTATCTACCAGAGTTCGCGCCGCTGAAAAAGTCCCGTATGCGACCCCGCTTATGCTTGAGGTGGCAAGAACAGCAGGAGGGGTATGCGCGAGCCCAGTCAGATCAGCTGTGATCAGTTATCGCGTGACGCCGCAGCAATCCCGGCTTTTATACCTTCGCGATACGAATTCGATCCCAGCGGAGTCAGCGGTTCGAGAGGGCAGAGTGGGACCAGCACCATGTCGCCCTTGATCGTTTTGTAGCCTTCCTCGAACCCGTTGCAGAACTCGTCGGCCAATGCCGGCGACGCCACGAGCAGCAGCACGGCGAGCAGTAGTTTCCCCATCTCTTTTTCCCCAAAACAGCTAGGCAATACTGGCACGAGGCGCCGTAGGCGGCGCGTGCGGATGGTGAGGTGACGCCTAGCAAGGCGTCGCAGAAGGCTGGTGGTTTAAAACAGAAAAGGGCGCCAGTGGCGCCCTTTATTGTTCCCGTCACTCGCAATGATATTTGCCGTCACTTTTGTAACCGCAATTATCACCGCAGTGGTATTCGCCATCACTCTTATATCCGCAACTCGCATAGGCGGCGCCAAAAGAACTAAAAATCAGCAAAATGCTTGCGATGGCACTTATAACGTATCGCATTTGTGTACCCCCATTTGTAGACACAAGAACAATATGCGCAATTTTCCTTTTGCGCTAGTAGCCGCCCATCACCCTACCGACGCATTTCAAGCCAAACTTTTGGGTCAGTTAACGGCTGATGTATAGCGGCAATTTCACCGATAGACCGGCTCCGGTAGCATGTCGCGCAGTTTTTTGCCCAGCTGTCGGTTCTCGATCAGCACGCCATCCTCGCGCTTGTCGGCATTGCGCTTGCGCACCTGCAGAGATCTCCGCAGCGAGTCGGCCGTGATCGCCGTCGTTTTGCCCATGGGGTCCTTGTTGAACGCCTTGATCGCCTCCATCGCGTCCGCGCGGCCGGTGTCGTCTCCCATCCGGTAGGCCATGGCAAAGGTGTTGATCAGCACCGTCCGCCGGCGCTGCACGCGCTTCTCCGCATTCATCAGCGCCGAGTTGCGATCGTAGGTCTCTGCGATCTTCGCCGGCGTGAAGCCTGCAGCCTGTGCGATGACGTCCCATGCGTCGATCTGCGACGGATCGAGGATGCTGTCGCCGTTGAGGTTGGTGACCCCCTCGTTGGCGTAGCGGTAGGATTTCAGCAGATCGCGAATCGACTTCGGCGCCATGGTCTCGATGCCCTTGGCGGTGTTGCCATCCTTGATGAGGTTGATCCCCTTCCACTGGTCGCCGGCCAGGCTGAGCATGGCGCCCATCGAGTTGAGCACCCAATAGTCGAACTCGTCCTTGCCCTGCAGATCCTGCGTCGGCGATCGAAACCAGAGATCGGGCATACCGATGCGGCTGGTGAGGTCGACGCCCAGATAGTGGCCGGGGACACCATTCAGCACCACGCCGCCGAGCTCGGGCCCGAGGATGTCCTCGACGTCCTTGCGGAAGTGCGTCTCGAAGTCCATCGGATCGTCATCGTCGCCGAACAGCGCGCCGGCCAGCGCCATCATGATGTGGAACGCCGGCACACCCGTCGCACCGGCGAGCAGCGCCATCATGCCGGTGACGCCGGCGAGCTGGTACCGCGCCTCTCGACGCGCCTGCTTGGTCTCACCCTTGAACGACTGCCGGAGATCTCGGAATAGCCGGTAGAGCATGTTGATGTTGTAGGAGCGGAACACCAGCGCCACCTTGGCGAAGTCGTTCTGCATCATGCGCGGCCGGCTGGCATTCGAATAATCGAAGTGCGTCTTCCAGGTCAGATCGTGCGCGGTGTCGACCGCGTCGCTGTAGTCCTGCCCTGCCGCCTTGGCCATGCGGTAGGCCGCCAGCGCGGTTACTTCACGGTTCCAGACTTCGGTGCGGTGGAAGCCCCATGAGATGACGGCCATCACCCGGGCGCGCAGCGGCGAATAGTCGATACCGGTCTCGCCGACGCCGGCGAGGTCATGAGACTGCGTCTTATCGATCAGGCCTGACTCGTGGAAGGCGTCCATGGCGGCGCGCTCGTCGGCCGACAGGTTCGCCCGGGTCACTGAGCCATATCCCCCGCCACCGAATCGTAGGAGGCCTTCAGCACCGCCGCGGCGGCCCGCGTGAAGCTGCCGAAGTGGCCGGCGAGCATCGGAATGCCAATCATCGGCGTCTGCGTCAGGTTGACGACGGCCGCCGCTGGGGTGGCGCCGAGATACCAGACGAAGGCTGTCGACGTCATGGTCTGCGCAAATCGGCCGCCGGTCGGGTTCATCACCCACTTGTGGCGCAGCTTCAGCTCATTGGCCAACGTCATGCCCCTGGTGACGTCGTCGGACTTGCGCGCCTGGTCGGCCGCGTTGTTGGTGAGCTCCTGCAGCTCGAGGCCATATTTCAGCCGGCCCATCTGATGCGCGGCGTGGAACATGTGCGAGGAGAAGGCGCGCAGCGCGTCGGTATCGAAGCCAGCAACACCCTTGCGGTGGATGAAGCGTTTGCGCGTCGACAGGTCGGGCATGGTGGTGAGGTACCGCTGCCAAATCTGGTCGAGCACCGTCGTCATAGTGGCGCTGTCGAGGCCGGCACCGCCCACGATCTGCTCGATTTCGGCGACAAGGCGCGGGTCCATTGCCTGCCGGATCTCGGCGCCGTTTTCGGTGACGCCAACTTCCACCGTCGCCGTCGGGTAGGCGCGGCGCATGTCAGCCGCCAGCCTGTCGCGATCGGCGGCGTTCTCACGGCGCGAGAACGTAAGCACCTTGCCGTCGACGTCGCGCACCATGACGAAGTACCGGCCGAAGCGCGCCAGCGGGAAATATGGTTCCTCGACGCGCGAGGCCTCGAAGGCGATGCGCATCTTGGTGAGGCGCGCTTTCATCGACCATTTGGCCTTGGTGCTTTGGGCCGCATAGTTCTGCTCGGCCTCTTCCCGGGCATCGGCGCGCGCCGCCGGCGACATCCGTGCGGCGTCGATGCGCGCGAGCTCCTCCTGGAACTGCTCGTCGGCCTGGCGCTGCGCGATCTCCTGCGCCTTGCGCACGTTGTCGAGCAGGATCTTGTCCAGCTCGTCGGCCTGCCCCTTGTAGGCGTCGCGCACGGTCTTGAACAACTCCCGGCCGGCCAGTGGCAATGCCTGGTACTGAGCGCGCAGCGCGTCGTAGCCAGGCTTCAAACGGGTCTCTTCGTCGGTTTTCGATGGGTCGGCGCCGGCGAGCGTTGCCGCATGCATCAGGTCGGCCAGCTGGGCAGCCTTCGCCTTGCCATTCTTGCCGATCCCCAACCGGCTGAATTTCAGCCACTGCTGAGCGATGGTGTCGGCCGCGGCGTGCTTCTTGCCGCGATAGGCGTCAAGAATCCGCTTCACCCGCAGGTATTCGCCGACGGCGACCATGACCGAGGCGCTTCGCCAGACGTTCGACGCCCAGGACTATTTCAGCGGCGCGGCGAAGCCGATCGTGATCACGGCGATCCGCGAGGCGCTGAACGAAGACGAGGCACGCAAGGCCGACAAGCTGAAGAAGGCAGAGCTCGTCGGCTACGCCGTGTCAAATGTGGTGCCCACAGGCTGGCTCCCGCCCGAGCTGCGGCCGGCGACCTATAGTGGCCCGAGGGCGAAATGACCAAGCGGCCGAACCTCAACGACGAGCAGAAGGCCCTAATCGCGGATCTGCGGGAGAAGGGCCTGTCCTATGGCGTGATCGGCCAGCGTCTCAATTTGAGCGAGGGGGCGATCTCCTGGTACTGCCTTGTCGGAGGGATCGAGAGCCCCAACACCCGTCGCCGGGTACCGCCGACGTTGAAATACCGRAGCTATGTCCGGAATGGGCGCGAGGTCATCACCTTCACGGCCGACGACGACGCCCAGCTGCTCGTGCTCGAAGGCGAAGGCAAGACCTACAGCGAGATCGGCAAGATTATGGGCCGCATGCCGAACAGCGTTCGCGGCCGGCTCGCCACGCTCGCCCGGCACGAGGCCCGCAAGGAAGCTGCGGAATGACCGACAGCCTCTTCTCCAGCCGCAACGTTCACGACGCGCAACTCGCCGTGCACGACGCGACGGCGTGCGAAATGCTGACCGACGCGCTGGCGCGCCGCATGTCGACGCTGAAGGGGCCAACCGAGACCGCCCGGAGGTTTCAGCGGATCGCTGACGTCTGCGCCGGCGCCCATGTGATGCCGATCGACTATTGGAGAGCCGAGGCCAAGCCTGTCGTTGCGACCGAGCCCCAACTCGGCCGTGCCTCAAGGGTCTGGGTCTGGGTCTGGATCATGGAGCACCCGGGTTTGGTGTTCTGCGCCGGCTTCATCGCGGGCGGGATGCTGACGAGATGACGATCGCCGAGCTCGAACAGTGCCTAGCTGTGGCTGCCTTCCTCGTGGTGAGGCATGGCGACGCCTACGTGCACACGTTTGAGCGCTTGGAGCGCGAGGTCGACGAGTTGCGCCAGAGAGCCGGAAAGCGCGATCGCGCGCAGCAGGTTCTCGCCTCCATCATGAAGGGAGGGCTCAAAGGTGCGCAGGCGGTTTAAACGCGATCATCTCCAGCCAGCGCTGCTTCTGCTCGAGCGACGGGCCGATGYCGTATCGCGGTCGATGCCATTTGTGTCCCATCAGCATCGCGACAACCTTTTCGGGAGCTTCCACGGCGGTCAGCCTGTCCTCGAATGTGTGTCGCAAACTGTACAGGCTGTGGTTATCGGTCGGCAGCAGGCCTGCGTTCTCCAGAAACTTGTTCACCAGCGCAGAAAGCGAATCGGCCTTGTCGAGGTAGCGCGGAAAGCCCTTCGGGTGCAGCTTCATCACGGCAAGCGCACAGCCCACCAGCGGGATATCGCGCTCCGAGTGATCGGTTTTCAAGACGCGGCCATCCGGCCGGACCTGCACATGCGGGACCGCGTGATCAAGCAGGATGCGCTGCGGCAGCAGGTTCGCCGCTTCGGACAGGCGCAAGCCGGTATCCGCGATCAGCAGCACCAGGTGGCGCGCCTCGACGTTGAGCTCCGCCAACACGCCGTCGGCGAGGATCTTCCCTTGCACGAACTCGGCGCTGAACGCCGTGCGCTGGACCGCCACTTCGCCCGACAGCCGCAATTTCTTGAAAACGGGCGGAAGGTTCATCTGGTGTGCCGTCTCGATCGCGGAGAGCATCTTCGATATGTGGCCGATGTCCTTGTTGGCGGTACCGATGTCGAGGTCCTCGGCCGCAATCCGCTTCTGCCACCACTCGCGAAATTTCATGGCATGGCCACGGGTCAAGGCGCTGATGTCCATGTCGCCCACAACCTCGACGAGGTTTGCCTGGGCGCGCTTCTTTGGGTTGCGCCACTTCTTCAACTGGCGCTCGGACAGCGCCCGCAGACTCTGACTTTCGATCTTCTCGAACTCCTCGACCAAGCCGGTCAGGCGTATCGCCGGCCGTTCTTCGCCGCCCATGACGGCCGCGACTTCCTTCTCGTCCTCGACAGCGTTCTTTTCGATCAAGAGACGTATCCGCTCGACCAGATCGTCGAGCGGTCCTTCGCCGAGCTCCTTGTTGGTCTGGTAGACCAGCCCCAGCGCCCGGGCTCGCGTCTGCGCCGCCTCGAACCGTATTCGACCCTCGGCCGACTGGCCGTCGCGCAAACCTCGCCAGTAGGCGTCAAGCTCGGCCGCCAGCGCCTTGACGACTTCCTTGCCGCGCACGGCGCGAGGATCGTCGGCAACCGCGATGCCGGTGCTTATTCGAACAAGGCCGCGGCGATCGAGTTCGGCAAACTCTTTCGGTACGCGCCGTATCAGATACCAGGTGCCGTCACGCTTGTGCGGCTTGGCCGGTGCCGATCGGCGCATGTGGAAACCCCATTTGTTACACAGTATGTTGCACGGAATGTGCAATTTACAAGTTGTAACGGTCAATAGGGAGCTTGGGAATGGCGCGAAATAAGGCTTTTGGGGGTATGGAAATGGCGGAGAGAGCGGGATTCGAACCCGCGTTACGGTCTCCCGTAAACACACTTTCCAGGCGTGCGCCTTCAACCACTCGGCCACCTCTCCATCCATGCATGTCGCGCCGGCCGGTTTCGCCGCGCGGGTTGGGGAGATGCACCTCCCTTGGGACTATGGCGTGGAACTCCGCGCCGGCGCCGCCAACCAGCGAACGCCTCTCCCCTGCACCTGAGCCGTCGAAGCAACAGGCGCGGGGCTCATCTAGTCGATCCGGCGCCGAATGCCAAGCCATAACGGCAGTCTATTCGCTTTGCCGGCCACACAGCGTTTCGCGAGCCTGCCGGCGCCCCCGTTTTGAGGCGCCGCCACCCGAATGATGTGCACAGGCAAGGCCGCAAGGCTGGCGGCGCTTGACTTCGCCCGGGGTCGCCTGTCTCGTGGTGGAAAGACTTTGCGGGGGCATTGTCCGGACATGACATCGAGCAATGGACAGACGCCAGCGAGGCCACCGGACAGCGGCCTGTCCTTCGTGCCGCCGGGATGGCTCATCTTCGTTATGGCATGGTCGGCCTACGGCCTGATCTCCGGCTGGCGACTGGTCGGCGACTACGGCCTGCCGGACAGGGTCTTCTATCTCGTCTATAGCGGGCTTGCCGTCGACATCATCACCGTCCTGTGGGGGCTTTATCTGCTCGGCCTCGCCTTCGGCCGCTCGGCCCGCTTCCCGCGCCATTTCACCATCTGGCAGATCGCCACCATCATCTGGCTGCTGGCGAGGCAGGCCTATGTGCTGACGATTTCCGATTTCGTCTTCTCGGGCCAGGCGCTTGTCGTCACCGGTGCCGCGATCGCCATCGGGGTTCTCTGCATTTATCTGCTGCGCCGCGGTTCCGAAGCCGGGACCGTCTACGCCAATCCTGAAACCGAAAGCCCGCCTGTCTTCGTCTCGGTTGTCGCCGCCCTGCTCGGCATCATCCTCGGCGCTGTCATCGGCTCCGTCGGTGGATTCTTCGCCGGCTCGGTGATTGCCGATGCCACCGACATGAGCTGCTTCGAGGGCGCCTGCGGCTATTTTGCCGTGTTCATCGGCCTGGCCGGGCTGGTCGTCGGCGCCATTGCCGGTGGCCTTTTCGCCGTCTGGCGCGTCCATCGGCGCAAACGCAAGCCGGCGGCATAGGCCGGGCTTCAAATTCGCGTAAGGCGATTGCGAACCCGCCACGCGCATTCTATCTCTCATTTGAAACCGGACGACCCTCGGGAGGAGCCTGAGGACTGGCCGGGAGGAAAAGGGTCCTGGATGTTTCGCTTGCTCTTTCGACTTGCCGCGATGGTCGCGCTGTCGATTTCAGTCATCATGGCGGTGCTCGACGCGACGCGGACCGTGGCGGCTTCGGCGCTGGTGCTGACCCCGCTCAACGCTAGTTGGCTGGCGGTCTCGCCCGACACGCGGGCCGCCTTCGAGACCTTGGTGCGAACCAAGGCCGGTCCGCTGCTGTGGGACGTCGCCATCGCCTGGGTGCTCAACCAGCCGGGCTTCGCCGTGTTCGCGGTGTTGGCCCTCCTGCTCTATGCGATCGGCTACAGGCGGCAGCGACGCCCCGGACAGTTCGCCGCCACCTAGAGCAATTCCAGGAAAAGTGTGAAACGGTTTTCCATCCGGAATTGCGTCAAAACAAAGAGATAGAGGGGCGGACCCAAAAGCGGGCACCGGTCTTTGGGAAAACCCGATGCTCGAACGATAGACCACTTCTTGTGTCCCACCATCGGAGACCGCGCATGTTCTTTCTCAGCGACATGCTGAACAAGAAGCTCAATCTGCCGAAGCCGTCCGAGGCGTTGCCGGGCCGCGCCCGGTCGATCCCGACGACTTCCAGGCATCACGTCCTGAAAAAGCCTCTCAAGGGTCCCTATCCCGAGGGCTTTGAGAGGGCGCTGTTCGGGCTCGGCTGTTTCTGGGGCGCGGAGCGGCTGTTCTGGCAGCTCGAAGGCGTCTGGGTCACTGCGGTCGGCTATGCCGGCGGCATCACGCCCAATCCGACCCATCAGGAAACCTGCACCGGCCTTACCGGCCATGCCGAAGTGGTTCTGGTCGTCTACGACCCCAAAATCGTCTCCTATGCCGCGCTTCTGAAGCTGTTCTGGGAAAGCCACGACCCGACGCAAGGCATGCGCCAGGGCAATGATGTCGGCACCACCTACCGCTCCGCGATCTACACATTCGGGGATGCGCAATTGCGGGCCGCGAGCGCCTCGCACGATGCCTATGAAACCGCTTTGCGCGTGGCCGGCCATGGCAGAATCACCACAGAGATCGCGCCGGCGCCTGAATTCTACTTCGCCGAAGGCGACCACCAGCAATATCTCGCGAAGAACCCCTACGGCACTTGCAACCTCAAGGGCACCGGCATCTCTTGGATCCCGGCTGCCATCTCCGCCTGACGCCCTTGGCGCAAGGATCGAGCCGCAGTGCGGCTTGCCCGCGCCATGCTTTTCCAAAAGGTCAAAATTCCGCGTGAATTTTGTTTCGGGCCGTGCCAGATTGCCGCCGAGCGGGAGGGAAATACACTCCTGGCTGATGTCGTATGCCTGCCGAAGAACCGGGCCGGCATGCGGCGCGTAACGGAAAAAATAACCGACAGGGTGTGGATCACATGAAACGTATCGTTCTCGGCCTCCTGGCCGCAACCGCAATGGTTCTTCCGGCTTTCGCCGCGGATGTCCAGCCGGCCATCCTCTATGATCTCGGCGGCAAGTTCGACAAATCCTTCAATGAGGCTGCCTTTCATGGCGCCGAGAAATTCAAGACGGAAACCGGCGTCGCCTATGTCGAGTTCGAGGTGTCCAACGCCTCGCAGCGCGAGCAGGCGCTGCGCCGCTTCGCCGAGGACGGCCGCAACCCGATCGTCATGGCCGGCTTCGCCTGGGAGGATGCGCTGAAGAAGGTCGCGACCGAATATCCTGACCTCAACTTCGCCATCATCGACGATGCCGTCGATCTGCCCAATGTCCGCTCGCTGGTATTCAAGGAGAATGAAGGCTCCTATCTCGTCGGCATCATGGCGGCGATGGCTTCGAAGTCGAAGAAGGTCTCCTTCATCGGCGGCATGGACATTCCGCTGATCCGCAAGTTCGAATGCGGCTATGTCGGCGGCGCCAAGTCGGCCGGCGCGACGGACGTCATCCAGAACATGACCGGCGACACGCCGGCTGCCTGGAACGACCCGGCCAAGGGCGGCGAGATCGCCAAGACGCAGATCGACCAGGGCTCCGACGTGGTCTATGCCGCGGCTGGCGGCACCGGCGTCGGCGTGCTGCAGGCGGCGGCGGATGCCGGCAAGCTCGGCATCGGCGTCGATTCCAACCAGAACGGCCTGCAGCCCGGCAAGGTGCTGACCTCGATGCTGAAGCGCGTCGACGTTGCCGTCTACACCGCCTTCCTGGACGGCAAGAACGGCACCTTCAAGGGTGGCGTCGAGAATCTCGGCCTCAAGGAAGGCGGCGTCGACTACGCCATGGATGACAACAACAAGGCGCTGGTGACCGACGAGATGAAGGCGGCGGTCGAGAAGGCGAAGGCCGACATCATCGCCGGCAAGCTCGAAGTGCACGACTACACCGCTGACAACGCCTGCCCGTATTGATCGGCACGGACGTACAGCCATGATCTGCAAAACCGCCGGGCGCAAGCCCGGCGGTTTTTGCCTTTTCCGGATCGAACAAGCGTTCGCGCGATGCGGCAGTGCCAAGGACAGCAATGCAGCCGACAATCGAACCCATGCAGGAGAGCGATGTAGCAGCGGTCGCACAATTGCGCCTTGCCTCCTTTTTCAAGGGGACGGGAAGGACCATTGAAGAGGATGCGGCAGGGCTTCGCGAACTGCTCGCCGGTGACGGCTTCGAAGCGGCTTTCGTGGTCCGGATCGGCGACGTGCCGGTCGGGACATGCCTGCTGGTTCGCCGCGAACTCGAGCCCGCGCATGATCTGACGCCATGGTTGGCCGGGCTGGTCGTCGATAGCCGCCATCGAGGCCAAGGCATCGCCACCGCACTGGTCAGGGCAACCGAAGCCCACGCAGCGTCGCTGGGCGTCGAGACACTCCATCTCTACGCATGGGATGCGCGTGATTTCTACGCAAACCTTGGCTGGAATACGGTGGAGATCTTCGGCCAGGATGACGAAACGATGGCGCTGATGTCGCGCCAACTTCGCCTATAGCTTGCCCGACAGGTAACCCAGCGCGAAGGCCACGATCAGCCCGACAGTGACGACAAATCCGCGCCGACCTCCGAGCGCATGCAGGCCGATGCCGTGCGGCCGCTGCGACAGGCTTCGGATCACCGTCGGTGATTTGGCATCGCTGCCGCCCAGACCGGAGGTGCGCATCTGCGGCAGGTCGGCAATGCGCTGCGTGATCTCCGTCCAACGCTCTTCGCCTTCAGCCGGTTTGGCCCGGTCGAAGACATGCATGCGTTCGGCAAGTTGCACGACCGCGTCGCGGAAGGCAGCGTCGATCTCCAGGTCGCGCTCGGCCCGTTCGCGTTCCGCATCGTTCATCTGGCCGAGCACATAGTCGCCGGCGCGCGCAACGCGATCGCTTTCACTGGCCATGACTTCCCCCTCCCCTTCTTCCTCACCAGTGCGGCGGCTTGGTTACCGGCACGTCCGGCGCCGCCTGCTCCTCCAGCGCCAGGAAGCGGTCCGTCAGCGCATCGAGCTTGCGCTGCATGCGCTCGATCACCTTCCACTGCTCGGCGATCTGGCCTGACAGTTCTTCGATGGTCTTCTCCTGTTCGGCGGCGCGGATCTCCAGCGTCGTCAGCCGGTCGGCGGGCATGATCATTCAAAGTCCCCAGTCTGGCAGCATAATGCCTCGCAGCGCATGGCGACGCCTTGCGCCGCGATGTCAATTTCACCTTTGCCATAGTAGCGAATGTGAAGGCCCCGGCCACGTTGGAAATTGACAAGCACACCGGGATTTGTCGAGAGTGACCAATGCTCCGCCAATTGGCACGGGCGGAGTGTCATGCTAGGCGTTTTGACCAAGCGATAAAAAATAAGAGTGGGACAGGCTGCATGGCGCAAGCCGCAATCGAGTTGATTGGTATCAACAAGAGTTTTGGCGCCGTGCGCGCCAACCGCGACATCAATCTGGAGATCGCACGCGGTACCATCCATGGCATTGTCGGCGAGAACGGCGCCGGCAAGTCGACGCTGATGTCGATCCTCTATGGGTTCTACCAGGCCGACAGCGGCGAGATCCACGTCGGCGGCCAGCCGGCCTCGATCAAGACACCCAATGACGCCATCGCGCTCGGCATCGGCATGGTGCATCAGCATTTCATGCTGGTCGACAATTTCTCCGTGCTGGAAAACATCATTCTGGGCGCCGAGAGCGACGCGCTGCTGAAGCGGAGCATCGCCAAGGCGCGCTCCGAACTCGAGCGTCTCGAACGCGAATACGGGCTGGAAGTCGATCCCGATGCGATCATCGAGGAACTGCCTGTCGGCCTCCAGCAGCGTGTGGAAATCCTGAAGGCGCTCTATCGCGGCGCCGAGATCCTGATCCTCGACGAGCCAACGGGCGTGCTGACCCCGGCCGAGGCCGACCACCTGTTCCGCATCCTCGGGCAGCTGAAGGAACAGGGCAAGACGGTGGTGCTGATCACCCACAAATTGCGCGAGATCATGGCCATCACCGACACGGTGTCAGTGATGCGCCAGGGCACGATGGTGGCGACGCGTGAGACCAAGAAGACCACCGTCGAGGAACTGGCTGAGCTAATGGTCGGGCGGCGCGTGCTGCTCAGGGTCGAAAAGGGCGAGGCAGATGCCGGCGCCGTCAAGCTCGCGGTCAAGAACCTGACGGTGAAGGATACGCGCGGCGTCACCATGGTCGACGACATCTCCTTCGACATTCGCGCCGGCGAGATCGTCGGCATCGCCGGCGTCGCCGGCAACGGGCAATCCGAACTGCTTGAGGCGATTTCCGGCATCCGGCACGCCGTTTCCGGCTCGGTCATGCTCGACGGCAAGCCGATCGACCTGACGGGTGCCGCCGATCCGGGCGAATTGCGCGACCGCGGCCTCGCCCATGTGCCGGAGGACCGCCATCACGTCGGGCTGGTGCTGGCTTTCGAGGAGAACGAGAATTCCATCCTCGGCTATCACGACGACCCTCGCTATTTGAAAGGGCCGTTCCTCAACATCGATGCCATCCGCAACGATGCCAAGGACAAGATCGCCAAATACGACATCCGGCCGGCCGACTGCCGGCTGAAGACCGCCAATTTCTCCGGCGGCAACCAGCAGAAGATCGTGCTGGCACGGGAAATGGAACAGGACCCGGGTGTTCTCATCGTCGGCCAGCCGACACGCGGCGTCGATGTCGGCGCCATCGAATTCATCCACAAGCGCCTGATCGCCATGCGCGACCAGGGCAAGGCGGTGCTGGTGGTCTCGGTCGAGCTGGACGAAATCCGCTCGCTCTCCGACCGCATCCTGGTGATGTTTGCCGGCCGCATCGTTGGCGAGCGCGGCCCGGAAGCGACCGAAGGCGAACTTGGCCTGCTGATGGCCGGTGTAGAGCACCAGGAGGCCGCCCAATGAGCACGCCTTACGCCAAACTGCCGGCCTGGGCCGACTACGGCCTGATCCCGCTGATCAACCTGTTCGTTGCCTTCGTCGTCGCCGGTTTCGTCGTGCTTCTGGTCGGCGAGAACCCGTTGCGCGCCGCAGTCATCCTGGTCGAAGGCGCCTTCGGCAAGGGCACAGGCATTGCCTTCACCCTCTTCTATGCCACGACCTTCATATTCACCGGGCTTTCGGTGGCGGTGGCAGCGCATTGCGGCCTGTTCAACATCGGCACCGAGGGACAGGCCTACATCGCCGGCCTCGGCATCGCCGTCGTCTGTCTTTCCTTCGACAGCGTGCTGCCATGGTGGCTGACATTTCCGCTGGCCATCGTCGCTTCGTCGGTCGTGGGCGCGTTGTGGGCGCTTATCCCCGCCTATCTGCAGGCCAAGCGCGGCTCGCACATCGTCATCACCACCATCATGTTCAACTTCATCGCCGCTTCGATCATGGTTTACCTGCTGGTCGGCCCCTTGAAGCCGGCAGGGTCGCAAGCGCCGCAGACGCGCAACTTCCTCGCCGGCGCGGAACTGCCGAAGCTCAACTGGATCATCGAACTGTTCGGCGCCAAGATCCGCTCGGCGCCGCTCAATGTTTGCTTCCTGCTGGCGCTGGTCATGGCCTTCCTGGTCTGGCTGCTCATCTGGCGCACCAAGCTTGGCTACGAGATGCGCACCTACGGTCACAGCCCGAAGGCGGCGCGCTATGCCGGAATTTCGGAAACCCGCATCATCATCACCGCCATGATGATCTCCGGCGCGCTGGCCGGCATGATGGCTCTTAACCCCGTGATGGGCGACCAGCACAATGTCGCGATCGACTTTGTCAGTGGCGCCGGTTTCGTCGGCATCGCCGTGGCGCTGATGGGCCGCCTGCACCCGGTCGGCATCGTGCTGGCGGCGATCCTGTTCGGCATGCTCTACCAGGGCGGCGCCGAGCTTGCCTTCGAAATGCCGGCGATCAGCCGCGACATGATCGTCATCATCCAGGGTCTGGTCATCCTGTTCGCCGGTGCGCTCGAGCACATGTTCAGGCCTTACATCCAGGCGCTGTTCGCCTCGTTCAGTCCGCGATCGGTCGGCATGGAAGCGGTCAAGGGGAAGGGTGCCTGAGATGGATGTGTTCAACGCAATCGTCCAGACATTGGACTCGACCATCCGCCTCTCGGTCCCGCTGCTGCTCGCTTGCCTTGCCGGCCTCTATTCGGAACGCGCCGGCATCTTCGACATCGGCCTCGAAGGCAAGATGCTGGTCGGCGCCTTCGCCGGTGCCGCGGCCGCTTCCGTGTTCCATTCGGCCTTTCTCGGCCTCGGCATGGCCATCCTGATCTCCGTCGCCTTTGCCATGGTCCACGGCTTTGCCTCGATCACCCACCGCGGCAACCAGATCGTCTCTGGCGTGGCGATCAATTTCATCGCCGCCGGATCGACCATCATCCTCGGCCAGGCGTGGTTCCAGCAAGGCGGGCGCACGCCGGCGCTGCAACCGGGCGAGCGCTTCGAGGCCATCACCTGGCCGGGTGCCGACGCCATCCACGACGTGCCGATCATCGGACCGATCTATGCCGAGCTTCTGTCGGGCCACTCGATCCTGGTCTATCTCGCTTTCCTGATGGTGCCGTTCACCTGGTGGGTGCTGTTTCGCACCCGCTTCGGCCTCAGGCTGCGCGCCGTCGGCGAGAACCCGGCCGCCGTCGACACCGCCGGTATCTCGGTCGCCTGGCTGCGCTACCGGGCGCTGATCTGCACCGGCGTGCTGACCGGCATCGCCGGTGCCTATCTGTCGATGGTGCAGAATGGCGGCTTCGTGAAGGACATGACCGCCGGCAAGGGCTACATCGCGCTGGCCGCGCTCATCTTCGCCAAGTGGAAGCCGGTCAACGCCATGTTCGCCTGCCTCTTGTTCGGCTTCCTCGATGCGGCGGCGATCCGCCTGCAAGGCTCGCCGCTGCCCATCATCGGCAAGGTGCCGGTGCAGTTCATGCAGGCGCTGCCCTATATCCTCACCGTCATCCTGCTCGCCGGCTTCATCGGCAAGGCGATCCCGCCGCGCGCCGGCGGCGTGCCTTACGTCAAGGAACGCTGAGGTCGAAGCGCTGACCGGCGTAGGCGCCGGGTTTTGGACACGATCGTCGGAGAGAACGAACCAATGTCGCATGATCTGTTCGAAGCGGCCAAAGCTGCCATGGCCAAGGCCTATGCGCCCTATTCGAAGTTCCCGGTCGGCGCCGCCTTGCGCACCGAGGACGGGCGCGTCTTTGCCGGCGCCAACATCGAAATTGCCTCCTATCCGGAAGGCTGGTGCGCCGAGACCACCGCGCTCGGCCACTACATCATGGGTGGCGGCGGCAAGATCGTCGAAATCGCCGTCCTTGCCGAACGCATGGCGAAATGCTCGCCTTGCGGCGGCTGCCGGCAGCGACTGGCCGAATTCTGCCGGCCGGAAACAAAACTCTATCTCTGCGACAATGCCGGCGTGGCCGAGACCGTGACCATGGGCGACATGCTGCCCTACGGTTTCCGCGGCGACGTTCTGAAATGAAGACTTGGTTGAACGAAGAACTGGCTGAAATGAAGAGTTGGCTGCGATGAAGGAAAAGGCGCTCGACCATCTCGTCGAAAGGCTGGACGGCCTGGCGCCGTCGACCGCACTGGTGCTGGGTTCAGGCCTGGGCGGGCTGGTCGACCAGATCGAGGATCCGATCCGCATTTCCTACGCCGACCTGCCGGGCTTTCCCAGAAGTGGCGTCTCCGGCCATGCTGGCCAAGTGGTGGCGGGGCTGTTTGCCGGCGTGCCGGTGCTGATGCTGTCCGGCCGCGCCCATTACTACGAGCACGGCAACGCGGCCGCGATGCGGCCGGCGCTGGAAGTGCTGGCCGGTATCGGCATCACCAAGCTGATCCTCACCAATGCCGCCGGTTCGGTCGATCCCGACATGCCGCCAGGCTCGGTGATGCTGATATCGGACCACATCAATTTCTCGGGCACCAATCCGCTGATCGGCGAGCCCAGCGACAGCCGCTTCGTCGGCCTGACCGAAGCCTATGACGCCGGCATCCGAAAGGCGATCGAACGGGCGGCGAAGGCAACCGGCACAGCACTTCACAACGGCGTCTACATGTGGTTCTCGGGCCCGTGCTTCGAAACGCCCGCCGAAATCCGCATGGCGCGCATCATGGGCGCCAATGCGGTCGGCATGTCGACCGTGCCGGAGGTCATTCTTGCCCGCTTCCTCGGACTTCGGGTCGCCGCCTGCTCGGTCATCACCAATTTGGCGGCCGGCATGACCGGGGCCGAGCTCTCGCACCAGGAGACCAAGGACATGGCGCCGATCGGCGGCGCGCGGCTGGCAACGATCCTGCAGCGCGTGTTCCGCGACGGACTGCTGGAGAGCTGATGCTTCCCCAGGAAATCATCCGACGCAAGCGCGATGGCCTGAAGCTGTCGGCGCAGGAGATCGCCGGCTTCGTCGAAGGCATCACCGAAGGGGCCGTTTCGGACGGCCAGGTCGGCGCCTTCGCCATGGCGGTGTTCTTCAACGGCATGAGCCGCGACGAGGCGGTGGCACTGACGCTGGCGATGCGCGATTCCGGTGACGTGCTCGACTGGTCGGACCTGCCCGGCCCGGTGACCGACAAACATTCGACAGGCGGCGTCGGCGACAATGTCTCGCTGATGCTGGCGCCGATCGTCGCTGCCTGCGGCGCTTATGTGCCGATGATCTCCGGCCGTGGCCTTGGCCATACCGGCGGCACGCTGGACAAGATGGATGCGATCCCCGGCTATGCCAGCCAGCCCGATATCGCGCTGTTTCGCAAGGCGGTGCTTGAAACTGGCTGCGCCATTATCGGCCAGACCGCGGACCTCGCGCCGGCAGATCGACGGCTCTACGCGATCCGGGATGTTACCGGCACGGTCGAATCGGTGCCGCTGATCACCGCTTCGATCCTGTCGAAGAAGTTGGCGGCCGGGTTGCAGTCGTTGGTGCTCGACGTCAAGGTCGGCAACGGTGCCTTCATGGAAAAGTCGCGGGACGCGACCGCGCTTGCCAACAGCCTTGTCGAGATCGCCAATGGCGCGGGGCTGAAGGCCTCGGCGTTGATCACCGGCATGAACGAGCCGCTGGCCTCGGCCGCCGGCAACGCGGTCGAGGTGCGCAACGCCGTCGACTTCCTGACCGGCCGTCTTCGCGATCGTCGACTGGAGGACGTGACGCTGGCACTCGCCGCCGAGATGCTGCAATCGGCGGGACTGGTGTCGTCGAACCAGGATGGCATGCGGCGCGCTACCGAGACGCTTGCCAGCGGCCGCGCCGCCGCCACTTTCGCACGCATGGTCGCCGCGCTCGGCGGTCCCGCCGATTTCATCGAGAAACCGGAAAAATACTTGGCCGTGGCGGCGACCGAGTTTGCTGTCAAGGCGACCGAAGACGGCTTCGTCACCGGCATAACGACCCGCGACATCGGGCTCGCCGTGGTTGGCCTGGGAGGCGGACGGACGCGGCCGGACGACAAGGTCGATCACACGGTCGGCATCACCAGGCTGCTGCCGGTCGGCGCGGAGGTTCGGGCTGGCGAGCCGCTGGCGCTGATCCATGCCCGCTCATTGGCCGATGCCGAGGCGGCGGCCGCCGCCGTGATTTCGGCCTATGCGATTGGCGCCTCGAAGCCGGCCGCCGACAAGTCGGTCATCCGGCGGATCCTTCCACGCGGCTAATTGCGAATTCTTCCGCGCGGCAGATTATTGAACGAGCAGCAGCGTCCCATTCTCGGCCTGGAATTTGCCAAGCCGATTGAGGAAGCTCATGCCGATCAGATTGGTCTGCAGTGCCTTGTCGTCGAGCACGATGGTCTGGACGTCGTTGACCGTGATGCTGCCGATCTGTAGCCGGTCGATCATTGCCACCGCAGCCTTGATCGAGCCGTTGGCGGTGCTGACCTCGTGGCTGAAGTCGGAAGGGTTCAGCGACAGGCCAATCCTGCGTGCCGTCGAGGTGTTGATGGCAACCAGCGTGGCGCCGGTGTCGATCATGCCGTCGACCTGGCGTCCGTTGAGCTTGAAGGCCGACGAGAAATGTCCGCGCTCGTCAGCCGTAACGATGACCTTGCGGCCAAGCAGCAGCGGCGTGGCCGGCTTGTCGGGCACCACTGCCAGATTGACGTTCGGCTCGGCTTCGACCGCGGCCTTGCCCGTCATCGACGACCTCAGCAGGTTTTCGATGATTTGCGGATTCGACTGATACACGATCGGTATCGATGCCGATGTGCCGGCGAAAACGCCAAGGATGAGAAGTTTGCGCAGCATGGATTGGCCTTCGTGACGGCCGATCCATAAGCCCGGATGGTGATTGCCGCTTTAACGCACGCCAAAACCACGCCTTTGCGTAAACATTTGGTAAATAGTACCAGGCAACTTTGCCTGGTACTATTTGGTCCCGTACATACGGTCGCCGGCATCACCGAGCCCAGGCATGATGTAGCCCTTCTCGTTCAACTGGCGGTCGATCGAAGCGGTGAAGACGGGAACATCCGGATGCGCCTTGGTGAAGCGCTCGATGCCTTCGGGCGCCGCCAGCAGGCAAAGGAAGCGGATGTTGGTGGCGCCGCGCCCTTTCAGCTTGTCGATCGCCGCAATCGCCGAATTGGCGGTGGCCAGCATCGGATCGACGACGATCACCAGACGGTCGGCTAGGTCGCTCGGCGCCTTGAAGAAGTATTCGACCGCTTCCAGCGTCTCATGGTCGCGGTAGAGGCCGATATGGGCGACGCGGGCCGCCGGCACCAGGTCGAGCAGGCCTTCGAGCAAGCCGTTGCCGGCGCGCAGCACCGAGGCAAAAACCAGCTTCTTGCCCTCCAGCGTCGGCGCCTCCATCGTCTCGATCGGCGTTTCGATAGTCGTCGTCGTCAGTTCGAGGTTGCGGGTGACCTCATAGCCGAGCAGCAGCGAGATCTCGCGCAGCAGCCGCCGGAAGCCGGCCGTCGAGGTCTCCTTCTTGCGCATGATGGTCAGCTTGTGCTGGACAAGCGGATGGTCGACGACGGTGACGCCCTGCATGGTGTTCTCCTGATGCCTGCGCCCGAATGTGCGCGCATGGTCCCTTTCGGACGCGCCGCGCTTCAAGCTGCTTGAGTGAACCCTAGCGGCAATACGCCGGCCAAGGAACCGTTTGGCCAGCACCGACCACAGCTTTGTCGGTAGAAATCAGCGCGAGGCGCCGTTGAGGCGGGCAAGAAGCGCGGTCTTGGTCTTTCGGTCGACGAAAGCGGCCTCGATTGCCGTTCTGGTGACGGCGGTCAGCGCCTTTTCGGTCATCGAGAAATGCTCGGCGGCGATTTCGTATTCGCGCTTCAGCGAGGTCCAGAAATAGGGTGGATCGTCGGAATTGAGCGTCACCTTGCAGCCGGCCGCCTGCAGGGCCGGAAAGGGATGGTCGGCAAAACTGTCGAACACCTTGAGCGCGATGTTGGAGCCGGGGCAGCACTCCAGCACGATGCCCTCATCGGCAATGCGCCGGACAAGGTCCGGGTTTTCGATGGCGCGCACGCCATGGCCGATGCGGGAGGGACGGATGTGATCGAGCGCCGCCTTGACGGTCTCCCAGCCGGTCAGTTCGCCGGCATGGATGGTGATGCCCAGCCCGGCCTCGCGTGCAATCTCGAAGGCCCTGACATAGTCCTCCATGTCACCGATACGCTCGTCGCCGGCGACGCCGAAGCCGGTGACCAGCGGATGCCCGCAGCGCGCCGCGAAGCGTGCCGCCTGCTCAATCGACTCGACGCCGACATGGCGTACGCCGGTGACGATCATACGGCCCTCGATGCCTGTCTTGGCCTTGGCCCGTGCCATGCCTTCGCCAAGCGCGTCGGTATAGGCCTTGGGCGACAGCCCGGCTTTCGTGGCGTGGTCGGGCGAAGTGAACACCTCGGAATAGATAGCGCCGTCGCGGGCGAGGCTGGTCAGATAATGGTCGGCCAGCCGCGCATAATCCTCCTCCGTCCGGAACAGATCGGCGGAGAAATCGTAGGCCGCGAGGAAGGATGTGAAATCATGCCAGACGAATGAACCGTTCTGGATATAGGGCGAAGTATCCTTGCCGTATTTCTGCGCCTGGCGGATGACGAGTTCAGGCGCCGCTGCCCCTTCAATGTGGCAGTGCAATTCCGCTTTCAAAGGCATTCAATCATCCCGTCGGTCAGTCCAAGTCTTGAAAATCCAACACCTGGAAGCGCGGCTGAACACCGCGCCTTAAACAATAGCGCCCGCACCATCGATCGGCTATGGTCCCGCCGGTTTTATGACGGATCAAAAAAATGTCAGTTGAGAGAACCACGGCCGCGGGCGGCATGGAAACCTCCTATGGTTTCAAGCGTGTAGGGGCTGGCGACAAGCAGTCCCTGGTCAACGATGTTTTCCACAAGGTTGCCAACCGATACGACCTGATGAACGATCTGATGTCGGCCGGCCTGCACCGGCTGTGGAAGGATGCCATGGTCACCTGGCTCCATCCTCCCAAAAGGATGGGCTGGCGCGTGCTCGACGTTGCCGGTGGCACCGGTGACATCGCCTTCCGCATCGTCGATGCGAGCCACGGCAATGCCCACGCCACCGTGCTCGACATCAATGGCTCGATGCTCGCCGTCGGCCGCGATCGAGCCGAGAAGAAAGGCCTGTCCGGCAACACCGACTTCGTCGAGGCCAATGCCGAGGAACTGCCCTTTGCGGACGCGACATTCGACGCCTACACCATCGCTTTCGGCATTCGCAACGTGCCGCGCATCGATGTCGCGCTCAGTGAAGCGTTCCGCGTGCTGAAGCCGGGCGGTCGGTTCCTCTGCCTCGAATTTTCCGAAGTCGAGATGCCGCTGCTCGACAAGGCCTATGAAGCCTGGTCGTTCAACGCCATTCCGAAGATCGGCAAGATGGTCACCGGCGACGGCGAGCCCTATTCCTATCTGGTCGAATCGATCGCCAGGTTTCCCAACCAGCAGAATTTCGCGACGATGATTTCCCGTGCCGGCTTCGATCGCGTCTCCTTCCGCAACTATTCCGGTGGCATCGCGGCACTTCATTCGGGCTGGAAGCTTTGAGGCTGGACCGCATGTCTCACAGTCGACGTGCGCCATGCCGGTTCGAAGAACCGGTAGGACGGGCACGGCCATGAGCACCGTCAGCGCTGGGTTTCGGCTCGTACGGGCGGGCTGGGTGCTGGTGCGCGAAGGCGTCGTCGCCGCCTTGCCGGGCGAGGAACTGTCGGGCCTGCCGAAGTTCGGCTGGCGGCTGGCGCGGCTGTTCACCCGCCGCCGCGCACTGGCCTATGAGCGCAGCGACCGCCTGGCCAAGGCGGTCGTCCGGCTCGGGCCGTCCTATGTCAAGCTCGGCCAGTTCCTGGCGACACGCCCCGACGTCGTGGGCAACGACATGGCGCTCGATCTCGCCATGTTGCAGGACAAGATGCACACCTTCCCGAGAGCCGAGGCGATCGCCGCTGTCGAGGCTTCGCTCGGGCGCAAGGTCGGCGATCTCTACGCGCAATTCGGCGACCCGGTCGCAGCCGCTTCCATCGCCCAGGTCCACGCTGCCGAAACCATCCATGACGGCGCTGCAACCAAGGTCGCTGTAAAGGTCATCCGGCCGGGCGTGCGCCGCCACTTCTTCCAGGATCTCGAAAGCTATTTCCTCGCCGCCCACTTGCAGGAGAAGTACATCCCGTCGTCGCGCCGGTTACGGCCGGTCGAAGTCACCGAGACGTTGGCGCAGACCACCAGGATCGAGATGGACCTCCGCCTCGAGGCGGCCGCGCTTTCGGAACTCGGCGAAAACACCAAGGATGATCCCGGTTTTCGCGTGCCATCCGTCGACTGGGAGCGCACCGGCCGCGACGTGCTGACCATGGAGTGGGTCGACGGCGTCAAGATGAACGACATTGCCGGCCTTGCCGCTGCCGGTCACGACCTGAAGACAATCGCCGCCAATCTCATCCAGTCGTTCCTGCGCCACACGCTGCGCGACGGCTTCTTCCACGCCGACATGCATCCGGGCAATCTGTTTGTCGAAGCAAATGGCACCATAGTCGCCGTCGATCTCGGCATTGCCGGCAGGCTCGGCAAGAAGGAGCGCCGCTTCCTCGCCGAAATCCTCTACGGCTTCATCACCCGCGACTACCTGCGTGTCGCCGAAGTGCATTTCGAAGCCGGCTATGTGCCGCGCCAGCACAATGTCGCGGCCTTTGCGCAAGCAATCCGGGCGATCGGCGAGCCGATCCACGGCCAGCCGGCCGAGACCATTTCGATGGCCAAGCTTTTGACGCTGCTGTTCGAAGTGACCGAACTCTTCGACATGGCGACGCGGCCGGAACTGATCCTGCTGCAGAAGACCATGGTGGTGGTCGAGGGCGTGGCGCGCACTCTCGACCCGGCCTTCAACATGTGGAAGACGGCCGAGCCGGTGGTCAGTGGCTGGATCGCCGGCAATCTCGGCCCGCGTGGCATGATGGTCGATGCGCGCGATGGCGCCAAGGCGCTGCTGACGCTGGCCCGCCAGGCGCCCGAGCTTGCGGCGCGCACCGATCGGCTGTCACGTGAGATCGACCTGATGGCCGAGCACGGCTTGCGCTTCGACGAGACCACCGCCCGCGCCATCGGCAAGGCCGAGGCGCGTTACAGCCGCTCCGGCCGCCTGGCGCTATGGGTGATCGCACTGACGCTGGTCTATATCGCCTGGAAGATCCTATAGCCCAGCCACATCCGGGCGCCGCAACTTGCAGCGCTCTGATTGCATTGCTATCATTGCATTCAGCAACTGCGGCAGAGTGCAATCATATGGCCAGCATTACGATCCGCAATCTGGACGATGAGGTCAAGGAACTGCTGCGCCGATTGGCGGCGGAGAACGACCGCTCCATGGAGGAGCAGGCGCGGGTGATGATCCGGGCCGCCGTTGACGGGCAGATCGGTTCTATGGGCCGCATCGACCAGATCGAGAAAACCCTCCGCGAACTGACCAGTTCGCACGGCGTAGCGACTCCCGCTGCCGCACGCGCAGGCAAAGCCTTGCCGCGCGGCCTCTCCGGCAAGCGCATCCTGCTCATCATCGGCGGCGGCATCGCGGCCTACAAAGCGCTCGATCTCATCCGCCGGTTGCGCGAGCGAGGTGCCGCGGTGCGGGTGGTCATGACATCAGCCGCTCAGGAATTCGTCACCACGCTGTCGGTGGGCGCGCTCTCCGCCGACCATGTCTTCACCGAACTGTTCGACCGCAATGACGAACACGATGTCGGCCATATCAGGCTGTCGCGCGAGGCCGACTTGTTGGTGGTGGCGCCTGCTACCGCCGATCTGATGGCCAAGCTTGCCAACGGCCATGCCAACGATCTTGCCTCGACGGTGCTGATCGCCACCGACAAGCCCGTATTAATGGCGCCAGCCATGAACCCAAGAATGTGGGCGCATCCGGCGACACGCCGCAACCGCGCGACGTTGCAGAAGGATGGCGTCGCCTTGATCGGTCCGGCCAAGGGCGAGATGGCCGAAAGCAATGAGGCGGGCGAAGGCCGCATGGCCGAGCCGCTGGAGATTGTGGCCGCCATCGAGGCGCTGCTTGATGTCAGTCCCAAGCCGCTGTCGGGACGCAGGATCATCGTCACCTCCGGCCCGACGCATGAGCCGATCGACCCGGTGCGCTACATAGCCAATCGTTCGTCAGGCAAGCAGGGCCACGCCATCGCGGCGGCACTGGCCAGGCTCGGCGCCGATGTCCGCCTCGTCTCCGGTCCGGTCAACATCGCCGATCCCGCCGGGGTGAAGACCATCCATGTCGAACGGGCGCAAGAGATGCGCGATGCGGTGGAGCAGCTTCTGCCAGCGGACGCCGCGGTGTTCGTCGCCGCCGTTGCCGACTGGCGCAGCGAGAACTCGGCCGGTGAGAAGATCAAGAAGGTCGCCGGCGAAGGACCGCCGGTTCTGCGCATGGTCGAGAATCCCGACATTCTCGCCGGGGTTGGCCACCACAGCCAGCGACCTGGCCTTGTGGTCGGCTTCGCCGCCGAAACACAGGATCTCTTGCGCAACGCCGAGGCCAAGCTTCGCAAGAAGGGCGCCGATTTCATCGTGGCCAACGACGTGTCGCACGAAAGCGGCATCGGTCCTTCGGGCGTGATGGGCGGTGATCGCAATCGGGTGCGGATCGTGTCCAGGGCCGGCGTCGAGGAATGGCCAGAGATGAGCAAGGACGAGGTGGCGGCGCGGCTCGCCGCCCTTATCGCCGAACGGCTGAAGACGACCGTCGTTTGAGCGGGTGGCGCTGGAACGACGGCGCGCTTTCAGGTCATTTGGCTCTGCGTGACCCTGCGGTCAATTGGACAAAAGCTCCGCGGTTCGGGCAAGGGCGCCGGCAAAACCATTGAGCGGAATGGAAAAGGTCACCGCTTGTCCGGTGTCGGCCGCGAAGGCATCGATCTTGAGGGTGGTGCCTGACTTCAGCAGCGGCGTGAGGGTCGCATCGAACGCGACCGGCACCAGGCAGCCGACGACCTGGCAGGTGTTGAATGGCAGGCTGCCATCCAGTTTCTGGTCGTCGATGCTCAGGCTGACGCCCTTGGCCAGCGCCAGGCCGAACGGCAGGGCGAGTGTACCGGCGGCATCTTCGCCGGTCTTGCTCGACAGTTCGATCGCCAGCAGGCGCTGGTTGTTTTGCTTGTTGAATTGCTGATGCGACAGGCTGCAGGTCTTGGTCGCGCCTGAAATCTGGCAATTGACCGTCCAGTCGCCATGGGTCTCGGACAGCGCCGACGCGCCACCGGGCAGTTGCGGCGCATCGGCGGCCGGCGCCGCCGCGGTCTTGGTTTGCGCCGCCATGGCCGGCACACCGACGACGCAGGCTAGACCCAGCATTGCCACGAAATACGCGTACTTCCTCATCAGGACTCCTCCCGCCCGGCTTCGCCTGGGGCCAGCTGGATGCTGACCTTGAGAGACGCGCCGATCGCGTTCTTTTAAAACCGTTTCGCCGGAGGCGCCGTCATAGCTGACGGCCGGCGCCATTGACGCCACTCAGCTCACGACGGGCGCCGACCGATAGAGCGGCGAATCGACGACCTCCGTCAAGTGCAATGCGGGGTTGTCAGGCAGATTCTCCGCCGCCGCGAGGTGGCCTTCGCCGGTCGACAAACCGATATTGTTTCGATCAGCCCCAAGATATGGCACAGCCGCACAGACGCCCTATATTAAGGCTGTGACTTCTTCACGCGGGAATGAGCGGATGTCGGCGTTTCGACCATCGATGGTTTTCACATCGGCAATGCTGGCGACGGCTGTGCTGGCCGGCGCTTGCCTGCCGGCTTCCGCGCAAGCCCTCAATTCCGTCAACGGCAACAACGCGCTGATCCGGCAGAACGACCTGCAAATCCTGCAGAATCGGGTGCAGCGGCAGCTCTACCAGCAGCAACAGCAGCAGTATCGTGCCCAGGACCGCCAGATCGTCCAGCAGCCGCAACCGGTGGTGCCACAATACAAGCCAAGCTGTACGACGCAGATAATCGGCGCCACCGTCTTGAGCAATTGCCGCTGACAAGCCGGCGTTTTTCATTTATTAGCCGACTTATGTATTCGGAGTGTCTTTCGGCACACGCGAAAGTTTTGGTTTTGCAACGATGCCTTGTCGCGCTATGCGGCATTTACATCGACTGGATCCACGAATGGCAGCCACCAAGAAGAAGGCCGTACGCAAGGCAAAGAAGGGCGAGAGCATCCGTCAGGTGGCGGCGATTCCGTTTCGGCTGAACGCGCGTGGCGATGTCGAGGTGATGCTGGTCACATCGCGAACCACAAGACGCTTCATCGTCCCCAAGGGCTGGCCGATGAAGGGCAAGAGCGGACGCAAGGCGGCCACCATCGAAGCGCGAGAGGAAGCCGGCGTGCTCGGCAAGACGCTGAAGGAGCCGGCGGGCAGCTACTCCTATTGGAAACGGCTGGCCAACCGCTTCGTCCGCGTCGACGTCATCGTCTATCTGCTGGAGGTCACTGAGGAACTGGCCGACTGGCAGGAAGCCAAACGGCGGCAGCGGGCCTGGCTGCCGGCCGCAGATGCGGCCACGCTCATCGATGAGCCGGACCTTTCGAGCCTGGTGGCGAACTTGATGATTGCCAAGCCCGAGCCACTCGACCTCGCCTGAGGCTGGACTTTCACTCGGTCGTGTCGTCCGCTTCGGGAAAGGGGCGCACCGGCGCGCCGGTATAGGCCCACAACCATTCGCGCGGCAGCGGCCCTTTGTTTCGCTCGACTTGCTGTGACTGTTCCCAGGCATGCGCCAGGATGCCGACCGAGCGCGACAGCACGAAAAGCCCGCGCGTCAGCGGCGGCGGAAAGCCAAGTTCGCCGTAGATGACGGCGGTGGCGCCATCGATGTTGAGCGGTATCTTTTTCCCTTTGCGCCGGGCGACGTCCGCCTCGATCGCCTCGGCGATGTCGGCGAAGCGTCCATTGACGACACCACGCGCGGCAAACGCGCGGGTCAGTTCCAGCAGGCGCGGCGCGCGCGGGTCGACCGGATGGAAACGGTGGCCGAGCCCCGGCACATAACCCTTCTCCTTGGCGAAGAACCGGTCGAGCCGCGTCGAGACGGCTTCATTCAGCGTCATGCCACCGTCGAGCGCGACAGCGATGTCACCGTAGAAGGTCAACGCCTGTTCGCCGGCACCGCCATGCACGTCGCCGAGCACGTTGATGGCCGAGGCCATGGCGCTGTTGATGCCGACGCCGCAGGTTGCAGCCATGCGCGCAATCGCGATCGACGGCGCTTGCGGCCCATGGTCGACGGCGGCGCCCAGCGCAATGCCGAGCAGCGCCGCCTGGTCCTCACTGGGCAACTCGCCACGCAACATCAGCCAGATCATCGCCGGGAAGCTGACGCGGCCGATCAGATCCTGGATTTCATAGCCGCGCAGCCGGATGACACCGGGCCGCATCTCGATGATATCGGTCTGCCACCATTCCTCGCCGCGCTCACGGCCGGTCTTCTTCTCGGTGCTCATGCCCGTGCCTTTGTCTTGGCGCGCGGCGGCAGATCGGCGAAAACCTCGTCCATATGCTCGCCCAGCGCCGGTGGCGGCTTCGTCGGCAGGGGTGCCGCGCCATCGACCATGAAGCCGCCGCGCAGAACCGTCAGCGGCCTGTCCATACCCGGCACGCCCTCGAAATTCGCGGTCACCTGGCGTTCGAGCACTTGCGGCTCGGCCAGCACTTGCGGGATCGTCAGCACCCTGCCCGCGGGCACGCCGGCGCGATTGAGCGTCTCTTCCCAGACTGCCGCCGCGGCGCCCGCCAGGGCGTCCTCGATCTCGACTTTGAGCGCCGCACGGTTGCGCTTGCGGGTCTCGCGCTCGGCAAAGCGCGGATCCACCGCCAGCTCCGCCCGCCCGATCAGCCGGCACAGCGCCACGAACTGCTCCTGCTTGTTGGCGGCGATGTTGAGCAGTCCGTCGCCGGTGCGGAAGGCACCGGAGGGTGCAGCGGTCATGTTCTCATTGCCCATAGGCTGCGGATCGACCGCTGCCGTCAGGTAGTTGGAGACCGGCCAGCCGAGCGCCGAGAGCGTGCATTCGAGCATCGAGACGTCGAGAAAGGCGCCCTCGCCGCTTGTCTTCTGTCGGACCAGCGCCGAGGCGATGGCGAACGCGCCGACCAGCCCCCCAAGCGTGTCGGCGACCGGATAGCCGACCCGCAGCGGCGCCGTTTCCGGCGTGCCGGTGATGCTCATGATCCCCGACAGGCCCTGGATGATCTGGTCATAGGCGGGATTGTCACGCATCGGTCCGGTCTGGCCAAAACCGGATATCGCGCAATAGACAAGGCCGGGGCGGACCGCCTTGAGCGCCTCGTAGCCAAGGCCGAGCCTATCCATCACGCCGGGGCGGAAGTTCTCCACCAGCGCATCGGCGCTCGCGACCAGATCGAGGAAGCGTTCGCGATCGGCCGGCTTCTTGAGGTCGAGCACCACCGATCGTTTGCCGGCGTTCTGCGCCAGGAACGAGGCGCCCATGCCGGCGCTGTTGAGCGTTGGCGATCCGCCGAGATGGCGTGCCAGGTCGCCGCCTTGCGGGACCTCGACCTTGATCACGTCGGCCCCGAGCAGCGCCAGCTGATAGGCACAATAGGGGCCGGCCAGGACGTTGGTCAGGTCGAGGACGCGGATACCGGAAAGCAATTCGGTCATGACAGCTCAAATCGATCAGGCATCGCCCGGCACATGCTCCGGTCCGCGCCGCCGGCGGTGCTCGACATAGGCCCAGATATGGGGCCCGACCAGGCCGATGAAGGCGAGCGTCAGCAGCGTCAGTGACAGCGGATGCTTGTAGAACACCGACCAGTCGCCATTCGAGATGGTCATCGCCCGGCGGAACTGGGTTTCGGCGAGTGGCCCCAGGATCATGCCGATGATGACCGGCGCGGTCGGGAAATCGAAGCGCCGCATCAGGAACCCGGCCGCCCCCAGCAAATAGAGGATGACGAGGTCGATAGGCGATTGCGAGATGCCATAGGTGCCGACCGTGGCGAACAGCAGGATGCCGGCGTAGAGCTGCGGCGCTGGGATCTTCAACAGCCGCACCCACAGCCCGATCAGCGGCAGGTTGAGGATGACGAGGATGACGTTGGCGATGAACAGGCTGGCGATCAGTCCCCAGACGAGGTCGCCCTGCGTCGTCAAAAGCAGCGGCCCCGGATTGATGCCATAGCTCTGGAACGCCGACAGCATGATCGCCGCCGTCGCCGAGGTCGGCAGGCCGAGCGTCAGCATCGGCACCAGCACGCCGGCAGCGGACGCATTGTTGGCGGCTTCAGGGCCGGCAACGCCTTCGATGGCGCCAACCGTACCGAATTCCTCCTTGTGGTTCGACAGCTTCTTTTCGATTGCGTAGGACAGGAAGGTCGGGATTTCGGCGCCGCCTGCCGGCATGGCGCCGATCGGAAAGCCGATCGCCGCACCGCGCAGCCAGGGTTTCCAGGAACGCGCCCATTCGGCTGATGTCATGTAGAGCGAGCCCCTCAGCGGCACGATCTCGTCCTTGCCGGCATAGCGGCGCGAAGCCATGTAGAGTGTCTCGCCGACGGCGAACAGGCCGACGGCGCAGATGATGACGTCGACGCCGTCAAGCAGTTCGGTCATGCCGAAGGTAAAGCGCGGCTGGCCGGTCTGCAGGTCGACGCCGATCATGCCGATGACGAAACCGGCGAACAGGCTGGTGAGGCCGCGCACGGACGAGGAGCCGAGCACCGCCGAAACCGTGATGAAGGCCAATACCATCAGCGAGAAATATTCGGCCGGGCCGAAGGCGAGCGCGAATTTGACCACCACCGGCGCCAGGAAGGCGACGCCCAAGGTGCCGAGGGTGCCCGCGACGAAGGAACCGATCGCCGAGGTGGCAAGTGCCGCCCCACCGCGGCCGGACCGCGCCATCTTGTTGCCTTCCAGCGCGGTGACGATGGTGGCGCTTTCGCCAGGCGTGTTGAGCAGGATCGACGTTGTCGAGCCGCCATACATGGCGCCGTAATAGATGCCGGCGAACAGGATAAAAGAGGCCTCCGGCGCCACCTGGTAGGTGATCGGCAAAAGCAGGGCGATGGTCAGCGCCGGCCCGAGACCGGGCAGCACGCCGATGGCGGTGCCGAGCGTGGTGCCGAGCAGGCACCACAGAAGATTGACAGGGGTGAAGGCGACCGAGAAGCCGTGTGCGAGATGGCCGAGCGTTTCCATGGCGTCAGGCTCCAAACGTGCCGATGATCGCATCGATCACCGTGTTCAGCTGGTTCTCGATGAAGCCGGCGCCGATGTTGACACCGAGCGCCCTGGCGAAGCCGAAATAGGCGGCCAGCGCCAGGATCAAGCCGAGCCCTACGTCACGCAGTGTGCGCTTGCTGCCGAAGCCGTAGCAGACCAGAACGAACATGATGACGGATGCCGCCGTGAAGCCCAGCGGCTGGATCAGCAGCAGATTGGCGACGAGGCCGATGACGACGAAACCCATCGCCTTCCAGTCGGTCGGCGTTTCCTTTTCCTCCTCCGGTTGCCAGCCGCCGCGAAGCGCCGCGAGGATGAGCAACAGGGAAAGCACCACCAGACCGACCATGGTGAGGTAGGGAAAGACGGTCGGGCCGACCTTGGAGTAGAGCGGCGACACCGGAATCGCCAGCGTTTGCCAGGCTACAGCGCCGGCGCAGGCCAGAAGCCCGACGCCGATCAACAATTCCGGCACGGCAAGGCGCGACGGCGCCGCCTGCTGGTCACTGCTGCTCATGAGTGTCCTCCCCAAGAAAACGGGCCCAGGATGGCTGGCCAAGATGCCCGGCACCGCACGTCCGGTGCTCTCCGCAGTGCCGGCTTTGCATTCCATGCGAGAAGGGGCGGCGCGCGCCGCCCCTTTTTGGGAAGATCAGGCGAGCCCGAGGTCTTTCAGGATGGCCTCGATGCGGGCCGTATCCTCGGCCACGAATTTCGCATAATCGTCGCCGGTGAGCAGGATCTGCGTCCAGTTGCGGTTCTTGCACTCGGTCGCCCAGGCATCGCTCTTGGCCATGCTCTCGACCAGCGTGATCATCGCCGCCTTGTCGGCATCGGAAACGCCGGGAGGTGCGAAGACCCCACGCCAGTTGAACAGCTCGACATCGATGCCGGCTTCCTTCAGCGTCGGCGCGTCGATGCCGTCCTGGCGCTTGTCGGCCGAGATGGCAAGCAGCCGCAGCGCGCCCGCCTTGACCTGCTCGGAGAACTCGCCGAAGCCGGAGATGCCGGCCGCCACCTGATTGCCGAGCAGCGCCGACAGTGCCTCGCCGCCACCGGCGAACGGCACGTAGGACAGGTTTGTCGCAGGCACGCCAACGGTCTTGGCGATCAGCCCAAACAGGATGTGGTCCGAACCACCGGCCGAGCCGCCAGCGACAGGAACCTTTGTCGGATCGGCCTTGAGTGCGGCGACGAAATCAGCTGCCGTCTTGAACGGCGACTCCGCCGGCACCACCAAGGCCTCGAACTCGCCGGTAAGGCGCGCGATCGGCGTGACTTGCGTCAGATTGTTGGCAGCCTTGTTGGCGATGATTGCACCGACCATGACCATGCCGGCAACCATCAGCGAATTGCCTTTGCCGTTCCATTGGTTGATGAACTGCGGCAGCCCGACCGTGCCGCCGGCGCCGCCGACATTGGTGATCTGCGAACCGGAGATCAGCTTTTCGCTGCGCAGCACCTGATCCATCGTGCGCCCTGTCTGATCCCAGCCGCCGCCAGGTGCCGCCGGCACGAAAATCTGGATCTGCGGCGCGCCTTCGGCGAAAGCGGGAGAGAGATGTAGTCCTGCAAAGCCGGCAGCGCCTGCCGCCGCCGTGCTCATCAAAAATCTGCGTCTGTTCAGCATGGGATTCCTCCAGATCACGACACCTCCTCCGGTGCCTGCCAAAACGCGCCTGAATCCAGACCCGTAATCGAGTTCAAGCAGATGTTACCGAGTTCTGTCAACGGGAACGATATTCTACTAGACAGAACGCATTGGCAGCGCGACACAGTGGCTCCGCTAAGCAGGTTCCGCAGAAGTGTCCCGCGGTTTTGCGACAAGAACCTGCTGCAAACAAAGAAACCTAAGCAGACGACGCGTTGGCGAAGCCAGCGGTGTCTGCTTAGGACCTTCTCCGAATTGGGAACTGCAATGGACTCATCAAGCAGATCGGCTGATCCAGACATCCGGCACGCGGCTACCGAAGGGGTTGCCGCGCTTGATCGGGCGATCGCCATCCTCGACGCCTTCACCACGGCCGACCGGTCGCTTAGCCTGGCCGAAATCGCGGCCCGTACCGGCCTCTACAAGAGCACCATCCTGCGGCTTGCGCATTCCTTGTTGCGTGGGCAGTTGCTCGAGCGCCTGGACGATGGCCGCTACCGCGTAGGACCTGCCACTTTCCGGCTCGGCGCGCTCTATCAGCGTTCGGTGGTGGCGATCGACGTCCTGTTGCCGATCATGCGCGACCTATCTGAGCAAAGCTGGGAGAGCGTTGCCTTCTATGTTCGCTCGGGCGACGTCCGCACCTGTCTCTACCGCGTCGAATCCAAGCACCCGATCCGCTACACGATACGCGAAGGCGACGTGCTGCCTCTGCTGGTTGGGTCGGGCGGCCGGGTGCTTGCGGCGTTTTCCGGCCAGCAGGGCGAACCCTACGAGACCATCCGCAAGACCTGCAACTGTCTCGCCGTCGGCGACCGCGACCCAGAGACGGCGGGCGTGTCGGCGCCGGTGTTCGGTCCGGGCCGGGCCCTGCTCGGCGCCTTGACGCTGGCCGGCCCCAGCTCGCGCGTCGACGCCGCGTTCCTTCAGCGCATGAAACGCCCGCTGCTCGAGGCAGCGGCGCGCGCCACCCGCGCCTTCGGCGAGGACGCCTCGATGCTCGAGCAGGCGAGCCTCGCCGCGGACGCCGTGTCGTAGTGGGGTCGAAGGCGCCGCAGCCGGAGCTGCGTCAGTTCAATTTGACCAGAACCACACGGCGGTTCTTGGCACGGCCCGCCTCGTCGCCATTGCTGGCGACAGGCGCACTGCGATCTATGCTTGGCCGCGCGGGGATCTCCAGTCGATGACGCCGCTCAGGGCAGTCGCTCCAGCAGAATGGTCGGGGCGTCGTGGTAGGTGGTCCGCACTACTTCCCGGTAGCCGCATTTCAGAGCAACGTTCAGCGACGCGGCGTTTTCCGGATCGATGATGCAGACGGTCTTAGCGGGCCCGAAAATCTCTTCGCCCCATGCCAGGACGCGGCCAACCACCTCGGTAGCGAAGCCTGCGCCATGAATGGCCGGAGCGAGCGCCCAGCCGGCCTCGGGAATGCCTTCGATCGACGGCTGCATATCGCGCTTCAGGTCGTGGAACCCGGCCTCGCCGATGAAACGGCCCGTCGCCTTTTCCTCGATCGCCCAGAAGCCGTAGCCGAGCAGCGACCACAGGCCGGCGTGACGCAGGAAGCGCATCCAGCTTTCTTCGCGCGTGCGCGGCTTGCCGCCGATGAAACGGGTGACCACGGGATCGGTCCACATCACGGCATAGGCGTCGAAATCTCCCAGCCGGTGTGCCCGCAGGATGGTTCGCTGCGTCTCGATCACAGGGGCGATGGTCGCTCGCGGATTGTTCATGGGATTGCCTCGCTTATCCACCGGCGCGTAGCAAATTGCCCGGGCCAGGCAAGGGCCAAGGCAGGGCATGTCATCTTCCAGGCGAGAAAATCGCGCTAAGCCGCGCCACAAATACGACGGGCACCCATGTGGGCAACATGGTCTCAAGCTCCGCTATGGGAATTCGGCGCGACGATGCTATTTTCGCGACACGCTGATTCAGCATCTGCAAGCGCAATCCTTTCAGGCACGGGCTTGTGCCGTCAAACCCAGGGAAAAAGCATGGACACCACCGATCTCGTGCTTGCCATCGTCCACCATCTGCTGGTGTTTTCGCTAGCAGGGATCATCGGTGCCGAATTCGTGCTGATCCGCGGCGACCTGGCCGCCGCCACGCTCAAGCGGCTCGCCGGCATCGACCGTCATTATGGGATCATCGCCGCGCTGATCATCATCGTTGGCATCGGCCGCGTCTTCTATGGCCTCAAGGGTTGGGAATTCTACGTCTACAACTGGGTGTTCTGGGCCAAGATGGCGGCGTTTGGCATCGTCGGCCTGCTGTCGATCATCCCGACCGTCCGCATCATWTCCTGGAAAAGGCAGGCAGGCGCCAACCCCTCGTTCCTGGTGCCGGCAGTAGAGCTTGCATCCGTCAAAACCTATGTCCGCGCCGAGGCGTTCATCTTCCTGCTGATCCCGGTCTTCGCCGCGGCGATGGCACGCGGCTACGGCTACTGATCGCCGGCGGCAACCGTTTCTAGCGGAGCTATCGGCACCAGCGGTGCCGGCACATCGGTCGTCTTCTCCTGCGCCTTGCAGATGTCGGCAATGACGCAGGCCGGGCAATCAGGCTTGCGCGCCTTGCAGACATAGCGGCCATGCAGGATCAGCCAGTGATGCGCGTGGCGCATGTATTCGTCCGGGATGATCTTCAACAGTCCCTGCTCGACCTGTTCCGGCGTCTTGCCGGGCGCCAGCCCGAGCCGGTTGCCGATGCGGAAGATGTGGGTGTCGACCGCCATCGTATGCTGGCCGAAGGCCATGTTGAGCACGACATTGGCGGTCTTGCGCCCGACCCCCGGCAGCTTGACCAGTTGATCCCGGTCGTCAGGCACATCACCGCCATGGTCGCGGATCAGCGCCTGCGACAGCGCCATCACGTTCTTGGCCTTGTTGCGCCACAGCCCGATGGTTCTGATATGGTCGCCAACCTTGGCTTCACCCAGCGCCAGCATCTTTTGCGGTGTATCGGCGGCCTTGAACAGCGCCCGCGTCGCCTTGTTGACGCCGGCATCGGTCGCCTGCGCCGACAGCACCACCGCCACCAGCAATGTGAAGGCGTTGACATGTTCGAGCTCGCCCTTCGGCTCAGGCCGCTGGACGGCAAAACGCCGGAAGATCTCGTGCACTTCGGCCGCGCTGTAGCGCGACGAACGCCGCACCGGCCGCGGACGCGGCTTGGCGTTCGACCCGTCGCGCCGGCCGGGCAACAGCTCATTTTTGGGCATGGATGATTCTTTGGACTTGGGGCTCGCCATTTCCTTCCTATAATATCCCGCCATGAGCGACACAAACGCCTCATTTCAGGCCGACGAGCCATTCTTTCAGGCGCTGCTGACCCCGCACCGGTCCCTGGGCAAAACCGGCTTTGCCTTGCTGATGGGCGCGCTGCTGTTCGGCTGGCTGGTGACAGGCGCCTTTTTCCTGTCGCGTGGCGCCTGGCCGGTGTTCGGCTTCCTCGGCCTCGACGTAGTCGCCGTCTACATCGCTTTCCGCGCCAACTATCGTGCCGCGCGTGCCCGCGAGGAGGTGTCGGTCTCGCGCACTAGCCTCGACATCCGCAAGACCGCGCCATCCGGAAAATCGGAAGCGCATCGCTTCAACCCGTTCTGGGCGCGGTTTTCGGTCGCCCGTCACGCCGAGATCGGCATCACCAGGATGACAGTGGAAGCACAGGGACAGAACGTGCCGATCGGCGGTTTCCTCAATCCCGACGATCGCGAGACCTTCGCCACTGCCTTTTCGCGGGCGCTGGCGACCGCCAAGACGCGCTGAGTCTAGAACCGGTAGCGCAACAGCCTGCCGACCTTGCGCAGGGCTGGAATGTGTCTCCAAAGGCGGACGAACAGCTTCGCGAATCAGCCCATGCGGGCGGCGTGTTCAGGCTTGTAGGCCGAGATGTCATCGACGAACCGTAGCTTTGGGATGGCCAGTTCCAGGTCGTGCGGATCGTCGATCGCCCAATACACCTGGGCACCCGTCGCCTTGATGGCCGGATTGAGGCGAAGCAGCTTCAGGCCAAAACGGCTGTAGGCGTCGAACATCAGTTCGCCACTGGCAAGATGCGAGACGAGCCGCGCAAACAGGCGTGGTCCCTCGTTGGCTGGGAGATAGGGCGTCAGGCCTTCCGCCACCACGATGGCCGGGCGATTGCGCGGCACCGAGGCCAGCCAATCCGGTTCGGTCACCGACGAGGCGATCAGGTGGCAATGGGCCCGGGACGGGTACAGCTTGCGTCTGAGCTCGATGACTTCAGGGTAGTCGACATCAAACCAGTCCACGCCCTGTGGCGGATCGACACGAAATATGCGCGTATCGAGCCCGCATCCCAGATGCAACACGATGGAGTCGGGATTTCTCGCGAGAAAGTCCTGAACATGGACATCCAGCGTCTTTGCCCTGATCGCCAGGCCGACGCCAAGATTGGTGTCGACCTTGAGCCTGGAGAAATCGTAGTCGATCTTGCGCACCGCCTCGTCGGCGAAATGATCCCCGAGCAGCGTATCCGGCAACCTGCTCTCCAGAGCCTTGCCGTAGAGCGTCAACAGCAACGTCCCCTTTTCCCCGGTCAGATGTATCTTCTCGCCAGCCATGTGCGATTCCTAATCAGAGCATGATCCCGAAAAAGTGGAATTCGGGAAAGATCATGCTCATACAAACAGACAGAGCCCCATCCCGACCTCATCGGGATGGAACAGCTCTCGAAAACCCGAGTCTATCTGGGTACGCGCCGCAAGAAGGCAAGTTTCGGGTGGCGATCGACGCCCCAAGGGGCGATATTCCTGCCCAAGGAGACAGTTCCATGAGCACACAGACGGCCGTTCTCAAAAAGGACATCACGCCCGAAGGCAGCGACTACGAAATCGTGCGCCGCGCCATCGAGAAGATCAGCCTCGACTATCGCGACCAGCCATCGCTGGAAGAACTGGCCGAGGAGGTCGGCGAGACGCCGACCGGCCTGCAGAAACTCTTCACCCGCTGGGCCGGCCTGTCGCCAAAAGCCTTCCTGCAGGCGGTGACACTGGACCATGCCCGCAAGCTGCTGGATTCAGGCATGCCGCTGCTCGAAACGTCATTCGAGCTGGGTATGTCCGGCCCCGGCCGGCTGCACGACCTCTTCGTCACCCATGAAGCGATGTCGCCGGGCGACTACAAGACGCGCGGCGCAGGCCTCACCATCCGCTACGGCTACCACCCCTCGCCGTTCGGCACTGCCCTGATCATGGCTACCGACCGCGGACTTGCCGGCCTCGCCTTCAGTGATCCGGGTGAGGAACGCGCCGCCTTCGCCGACATGTCCAGCCGCTGGCCGAACGCCATCTATGTCGAGGACATGGCCGCGACGGGGCCCTATGCGGCGCGCATCTTCGACCCGACGCTGTGGCGCCCCGACCAGCCGCTGCATGTCGTCATGATCGGCACCGACTTCCAGGTTCGCGTCTGGGAGGCGCTGCTCAACATACCGATGGGCAAGGCCCGCACCTATTCCTCGATCGCCGCCAGCATCGGCGCGCCGAGCGCCAGCCGTGCCGTGGGGGCTGCCAACGGCGCCAATCCGCTCTCTTTCGTGGTTCCCTGCCACCGCGCCATCGGCAAGTCCGGCGACCTCACCGGCTATCACTGGGGTCTGACCCGCAAACGTGCCATTTTAGGCTGGGAAGCAGGGCAAGTGTCGTGAATGTCGATTTTCCAAGCGCCTCTTGCAGAATCTATAAATGCCAGAATTATCAAGTATAACTGCGATTATTGCATCAGATTTTCTTGATTGCAACTAAAGGCAACCTCTGGTTTAGCAATTGTTATTTTCAGTAATTATTTGAATTAACTCTAAATTAACTACGATAAAGTGATGATGACCCATATTAACTCGGACTATCCGGCTTAATGGGAGGTCTCGATGACATCGTTTCGCGCCGTCTTCGGCGCAGCCCTGCTGGTCGCCTGTATTGAACAGTCCGCATTGGCCACGACGCAAAATGTCATTTTCAATGGCACGATCACCGCAACCTGCACGCTTGTGGTCGCCACCAACGGCACGATGACGGTGAGCCCCGATCTTCAGTCGCTAAGCTCGCACAACAGCGGCGGCTTGGCCGGAACGGTCACGCTGACCACCACCGGAGGCGTATCGCTCAGCGTAGACCCGGTCACCATCACCACTGTGCCCGCTGCCGACACCACGTCGACCACCTGGACACCGACCTACTCCGCCGCCGGTACGCACTCCATCGCCGAGACCGGCTCGGCCACCAGCCTCGGCACACCCGGCGCTGACCTCGTCTCGGTCAACCTCGCCGGCACCAAGGGCGGCAGCAACCGCTTCGCCTCCGGAAACTACCAGGCAACGGTGACGGTGCGCTGCGAATAAGCTCTCGGAAGGAGGGGCCTTTGACACATGCTCGAACCTTGGCGACGGCGCTGGCCGTCGGCCTGTTGCCCATTGCCGCCGCTGCCCAGTCGATGTCGCCGATGCGGGGCGAGGTCAACAGCTTCACCGACGTCTTCGCGGTCCGCGTATTCCCGGCCAATCCCTACGACCAGAAGATCAGGGTCGAAATCCATGTCTACGATCAGGATTTTCAGCCGGTGGCCGCCAGGATCTCTCCGAGTGCCTTCCAACTGGCTTCCCAGGCTTCGCGTCCTGTCCTTGTGGTCGTGCCCTTCAGCGGCGCCGCCGAGCGTAAAGTGCGTATCTGTACCGAAAGCATCCCTTTTCCCAATCAACAGACGCAGATAAAGGCACAGATATGCGGCAAGTTTTTTGGGCACCGCAAATCCTGACAGTCGCACTTGCAGCGATGTCTGCGGGGATTTCGCCGGTTCTGGCCGAGGATGTCTACAATCTCAACCAGAATGAGAGCGGCTTCAACCTGCCCGGCGTAACCTTGCCTCAGGGGCAGGACGAGGTCCACGCTTCCGACGGCACCACCTGCCGTTCGGCGGTATCGGGTACCGGCGCCTATGTCGACCTCGGCGTCATCAGAGGCAACAACCGGTCGAACAATGACCTCGCCACCTACGGCCGCGTGGTGATCCCGATCGGGCGCTCGCCCAAGCGCGTCGATTGCAGCCGTCTTTACGAGCTTGAGGTCGAGCGCCTGCAACTGGAGCTGAAACTCCTCAAAATGGGCCTCGGCGCCGACGGCCCGACGGCGAGCGTGGCCACCAGCGCTCCCGCTCCCGCGGTCGCATCACCCGGATGGGCCAACGAGGGCTGGAGCATCAGGACCGGAAATGGCGATGGCAAGAAAAAGAAGAAGAAATAGCCGCGCGCTGCTTGCGACCGCGGCACTTGCCGGCCTCTGCCTTCCGGCGCGAGCGGCGATCATCGGCACCTGCACCATCATGGTCGGGGCGTCGGGAACGATGACCGCAAATCCTGCCATCAGCATCCTGGGCTCCAAACAGGCAGGCGGGTCGAGTGCGACCGCCACCATCACCGCCAGTTCGCTGCTTTGCACCTTGCTCAACCTGCTCGACTGTTATTCCGTTTCCGCGCCGGCGCCCGCCTCGTTCTCGTCAGCGCCAAGCGGCGGCGGTACCAACGTCAACTTCAGCACCGTCTACCGCCTCGACGGCACCGGCGTCGACACCTCCGGAAGCGTGCCGCAGCGTGTCGTCAACGGCACCCACCCCATGCAGGTCGACCTCACCGCCACCAAGTCGAGCGGTATCTTTCCCGCCGGCAACTACCAGGGCACGGTCACCTTGCGTTGTGAATAGGCACAAATCGAGCTGGACCATTCGCGTGGTCTGGCAAGCCGCGGCCTTACAGGCTAGCTTCCCGCACGATAGGAACGACCTGCGTTCGCCCGGACGCACAAAAGACGCTCCAATATTTGAGTTCGTGCTGGCAGGAGGCCTTGCTTGATTATCGTTATCGGCTCGATCAACCTCGACCTGATCGCCAATGTCGACCGCTTGCCGAGCCCTGGCGAAACAGTAGCCGGCTCGACCTTTGCCACCGCGCCCGGCGGCAAAGGCGCCAACCAGGCGCTGGCGGCAGCACGCGCCGGCGCCCCGGTGCGCATGGTCGGCGCCGTCGGCAAGGACAGCTTCGCCGCCGAGGCGCTGGCATTGCTGCGCGACGGCAAGGTCGATCTGTCCGGCGTCGCCGAGACTTTTGCGTCGACGGGCACAGCCCTGATCATGGTCGGCGACGACGGCGAGAACATCATCGCCGTGGTGCCGGGCGCCAACGCGTCCGTATTGCCCGGCGACCTCTCCAAAGCCTTCTTCAAAAAGGGCGATATCGTACTCCTGCAACATGAGATCCCGCTGGCGACCGTCGGTGCCGCGCTCGACCAGGCAAGGGCGGCTGGCGCCATCACCGTGCTCAACACCGCGCCTTTCCAAGGCGAAGCAGCGGCCTTTCTTGCCAAGGCCGATTATGCAGTCGCCAACGAAACCGAATTCGACCTCTATGGCGAGGCGCTGTCTCTCAACGGCCGCGACCGGGCGGCGCGCATGCGAGACTATGCCGGGAAGACCGGCCGCACCATCGTCGTCACGCTCGGCGGCGACGGCGTGATGGCGGCGACGCCAAGCGATTTCCTGACCGTTCCGGCAATGAAGATCACCCCTGTCGACACGGTCGGCGCCGGCGACACGTTCTGCGGTTATTTCGCCGCCGGCCTGTCATCCGGCCTGACGCTCGAACAGGCGCTGGCGCGCGCCGGCGCGGCGGGCTCGCTGGCCTGCCTGAAGCCAGGCGCCCAGCCGGCGATTCCGCTGGCCAAGGATGTCGACCAGGCATTGCAGGAAACGCGTTGAGATGCTGCGCCCTCAGACGAAACATGCCGTGGCGCCGGCCAGCGACATCTGTCGCCTGTCCGCGGTCGCACTTGCCGACGCGATCCGCCAACGAAAACTTTCCGTCCGCGAGGTGGTGACGGCATTCCTCGACCGGATCGAGGCGGTCAACCCGCTGGTCAACGCCATCGTCTCCTTGCGCGACCGTGGCGACATCCTGCGCGAGGCCGACGCTACCGATGCCCGACGGGCAGATGCCGAAACCGGCTCGTTGTTCGGCCTGCCGATCGCCATCAAGGACCTCGCCTCGACCACAGGCCTCAGGACCTCGCTCGGCTCGCCGATCTTCGCCGATTTCTTGCCGCAGGAGGATGATTTCTTCGTCGAGCGTATCCGCAACGCCGGCGCCATCATCATCGGCAAGACCAACGTTCCGGAATTCGGGCTTGGCTCCAACACCTACAACAATGTGTTCGGGCCGACGCTGAACGCCTTCGATCCGGCGCTGACCGCCGGCGGCTCGAGTGGTGGCGCGGCGGTGGCGCTGGCGCTGGACATGCTGCCTGTCGCCGATGGCAGCGACTTTGGCGGCTCGCTGCGCAACCCGGCCGCCTGGAACAATGTTTTTGGCTTCCGCCCGTCGCAAGGGCTAGTTCCCGGCGGACCCGACGTCGAGGTCTTTCATGCGCAGATGGGTGTGGATGGGCCGATGGGCCGCAACGTCCGCGACATGGCCCTGCTGCTCGACGTGCAGGCGGGTTATCATCCGCAAGCGCCATTGTCCTATGAGAAACCTGGCTCGTTCCTCGATGGGCTTGCGACAGGGACGACTGGCGGCCGCATCGGCTGGTTCGGCGACCTCGGCGGTCATCTGCCGGTCGAAGCCGGGATTCTCGATCTCTGCGAGACCTCGCTTGGCCGGTTGGCGCAGGTCTCGTTCCCCTGGCAACCTCTGCAGCCGGATTTCGATTTCGAAGCGCTGTGGCAGGCTTTTGTCACACTGCGCCAGGCCAGCAGCGGCTGTGCGCTCAAAACCCACTATGACGATCCCTCGAAGCTTGGCCTGCTCAAGCCGGAAGCCGTCTGGGAGGTCGAGAACGCGATGCGGCTGACGGCGCCGCAGATCCGCGCGGCCTCGGTCATCCGCACATCCTGGCATCGCACGCTGCTGTCGATCTTCGACCGCTTTGATCTGATCGCGCTGCCRACCGCGCAGGTCTTCCCCTTCGAAGTCGGCACGCCGTGGCCACGCGAGGTCGCCGGACGGGCGATGGACAGCTACCACCGCTGGATGCAGGTTTCCGCATTCGCCACCCTGGGCGGCTGCCCGGCGGTCAACGTGCCGGTCGGCTTCGACGACAAGGGCCGGCCAATGGGCATGCAGTTGATCGGCCGGCCACGCGGCGATCTTGCAGTGCTCAAGGCGGCAGCCGCCTATGAGGCAACGCTGCCGTGGCAGACCGGCGCCTGAACCGGTGCATGGCGTATCGCAGAGCTTGGCGTGCCGGCTTGCGCCGGCTGCGCTGCTATGCATTGATTGCCGTCAGTCCGCGCCGCCCTGGCGGCATCCTTGAGGAAAAATCATGTCGCTGGAACTCTACGCCGCCTATGTCCTCGCTTGCATCGTCATCATCCTGGTGCCCGGCCCAACGGTCACGCTGATCATCGCCAACAGCATCCGCCATGGCTCCCGCGCCGGGCTCGCCAATGTCGCCGGCACGCAGGCCGGGCTTGCCGTGATGATCGCCATCGTCGGCATCGGCCTCAACACGCTGATCTCGGGCATGGGTCATTGGTTCGAATGGGTACGGCTGATCGGCGCCGCCTATCTGATCTGGATGGGCGTGCAGATGTTCCGTTCCAAGGGCACGCTGAACGCCGACGGAACGGCAAGGAAACCGCGCGGCGGCTTCTTCCTGCAGGGCCTGCTGGTAGCGCTCAGCAACCCCAAGACGCTGGTGTTCTTCGGCGCCTTCTTTCCGCAGTTCATCGCGCCTCAGGGCAATTACTCGCTGCAGATCGTGGTCATGGGCCTCACTGCCATGATCTTCGCCGCCATCTCGGATTCGACCTATGCACTGGCCGCCGGCCGCGCCGGGCGCCTGCTGTCGGCCAGCCGCATCAAGCTCATGTCCAGGATCAGCGGCAGCTTCCTGGTCGGCGGCGGCCTGTGGCTGGCGTTTTCACGGTCGAAGTAGTTCGCAAGCCGTGAAAGCACCGACACTGGCGACATGCGTTCGTCAGGGCATCAAACAGATGCATTGAAATTGGGATTTCTGGTCTCCACATGAATTGACGAACAAAGGGGGCCAGAGTTCGTGCCGCGGACTTCGTCGGAAACACGACTTGATACGCCGGGTGCAATCATCATAGGCGTCTTCTTTGCAACTTTGGTAGCCCTGTTCTTCCTCAGGCTTGCAAATGAAGTGAGTCCGATCCGATCTGTTGACGTGTTCGAGGCAACGATCAAAAGCGTCTATTGGGGCAAAGGCCACGGCACCACATACGCGCTGTCCCTCAACGACAACTCGTTGGTGCTCGTCGACGACGAGGAACCGCACCGCATCGGCTCAAACGCAAGGCTTGAGCGCGCTATCCACGACAACGGTTCCGTCTCTTACCGTTTTGCTGATTGAGCCATATGGCAAAAGCGCAGTTCGCCCTCGCCTTCATACTCCTGCGGGAGAATCTCAAGGGTATCGCTATTACTGGCCTGATCGTTGGCGCCTGTATTCTTGTGATCGGCATCCCGATTGCAAGGCAGAGCAGCCCGATAGTCACTCTGGAGCGCTTGACAGGTACAGTCGTCACCGTGCTCGACGCTTCTCCAGCACCTGATACCGGGCTGACGGGCGGGTTCCGCTACCTCTACGGAATCCGTCTCGACGAAAATAGCCCGTTGGTGTTCGTCTACGACGCAGTGCCGCGAGCCGCCGGATCTGGCGTTTCGATCGAACGGCAGCATCGTGAAAACGGCATCGATACCTTCCGGTTGCTTCGCGAGTGAACGGCCCTGGTCGGCATTTCTCAGGAACGAATTGGTCAACATATTTTGGAGCGGCTCTATTGAAGTGGACTCTTGTTCCACTCAAATGTAGAGAATGGGCCAAAAACGGCTTTCTCTTAGAAATCGACTAATTCTGTTTCAAGAAGAATATCGCGACGCAGTGATCGGCGTCGCTTTCTTTTGCGCAATTGCGTTTGCAGAGATCATCCCAATTGCGATGAGCCAAAACAACCCGGTTGTCGGCACGCAGATTGTGAGAGGCGTCGTCGAAAACGTGGCGCTGATGCCTCTCAATCCAAAAAGCGCTGTCGGCCGAGGGCTGTACTATAGATACGGAATCCGTCTCAACGGCAGCAATGCCTTGGTATTTATCGATGGTGAGGTGGAGGCACCGCACATTGTCGGATCGGATGTTCCGATCGAACGACACCATCACAAATACGGTGCCGACACCTTTCGTCTGCTTCGCGCGTGAGTGACCCACGCATGCCGCCCACTAATTGCAGCAGGGCGGCATGCGATCAGGAGGGCTAAAGCCGCCCCAGCCTCTCGACCAGCAGCGCGAAGAAGCTATCATGGTCGATGTCGCGCATCACCATGGCGTTCTTCGGCCGCTTGGTGACGCCCCACCAGTCGATGACGGTCATCCCCATGGTCAGTTCCGAGGTGGTTTCAACGCTGACATTGCAGGTGCGGCCTTTGAACAGCTCCGGTTTCAACAGATAGGCGATGACGCAGGGGTCGTGCAGCGGCCCGCCGTCGGTGCCGTATTTCTCCTCGTCGAAGCGCTCGAAGAATTCCAGCATGTCGGCGGTCGCCGTGCCGACCTTGGTGCCAAGTTCGCGGAAGGCCTGCGTGCGCTTGGCGGTGGTCAGCGCCTTGTGGGTGACGTCGAGCGGCATCATCACGATCGGAATGCCGGATTTGAGCACGACGTCGGCGGCTTGYGGATCGACATAGATGTTGAACTCGGCGGACGGTGTGACATTGCCGCCTTCGAAGAAGCCGCCGCCCATCAGGACAATTTCCTTGATGTGCTGTGCAATCCGCGGTTCGCGGATCAGCGCCAGCGCAATGTTGGTGAGCGGGCCGAGCGCGCAAAGCGTGATGGTGCCGCTCTCTTCCTTCATCAGCGTCTCGACGATGAAATCGACGGCATACTGGTCCTGCAGCTTCATCGTCGGTTCGGGCAATTGCGGCCCGTTGAGACCGGTCTTGCCATGCACTTCCTCGGCGGTGACCAGTTCGCGCATCAACGGCCGGATGGCGCCGGCATAGACCTTGATGTCCGGCCGGCCGGCCAACTCGCAGACCTTGCGGGCATTCTTTTCAGTAAGCTTCAGCGGCACGTTGCCGGCAACGGCTGTGATGCCGACGATCTCCAGCTCGGAGCTGCCGAGTGCCAGCAATATGGCGACGGCGTCATCCTGGCCGGGATCCGTGTCGATGATGATCTTGCGTAATTGAGGCATTTCAATTCCTTGTTTGGCGAAGCCATGGACTTGGGATGAATCCGGGATGACGCCGAAGCGGCTGCGGGCTGCCAAGTCGAACCGCTCGACCGGGGAAGACAATCCCGACCTGCGCGCTTCTCCTTGCATCTGCTGGCCGTTTCAAGCGCCATGTCGATCATTCCTGTGAGTCCACGACCTGGTCTTTTTGGGCGGGTCTTTTGATGGCTTGAACTTGGTCGCGGGGCGGACCATATCAAGACCACCGGGAAAAATGCCATCTGGGTTTTTCCACTTTATGTCGCTCTACAGAGGACAGTGTAACATGAGCCGAATGACGCCCTTTTCCAGCCCGCTTCTCCTTGGTTTCGACGCCATGGAAAAGACCCTGGAACGCCTGGCGAAGTCCGGCGACAGCTACCCTCCCTACAACATCGAACGCCTCAGCGGCGCCGACGGCAAGACCGAAAGGTTGCGCATCACATTGGCGGTCGCCGGTTTCGCCGAAAGCGATCTCGATGTCACCACGGAGGAAAACCAGCTGGTCGTGCGCGGCCGTCAGTCCGACGATACCGAGCGCGAGTTTCTTCATCGCGGCATCGCCGCGCGCCAGTTCCAGCGCTGTTTCGTGCTGGCCGACGGCATGCGGGTGATCGCGGCGGAACTGAAGAACGGCCTTTTGTCGATCGATCTTGATCGGCCGGAGTCCGAACGGCTGGTACGGAAAATAAACATATCGGTGAAAGACTGATCTTTACCGATGGCTCTCATGCGGGATGGCCTTGAACGGCGTCCTCGCGCCAAGGAGGCTTTGAAATGACCAGAACTGATGAAAATCTCACCATGACCAGCGGCGAATTCGCCCATCTCGGCGAGGGCTCGGTCGCCTATCTGCGCAAGGTCTCGAGCGACGAATTGCTCGGCCGTTTCCCGAACCTCGGTGAAATCGCGCCCGGCATGGAACTGTGGGCGCTGTTTGCCGCCAATGGCCAGCCGATCCTGCTTTCGGATGCGCGTGACCGCGCGCTGGCCGGCGCCATGGAAAACGACCTCACCACGGTCGCCATTCACTAAGTCAGGCGCGCCGGGCTTAAAATGGACAGGGCCGCCCGTGGCGGCCCTTGGCTGGATGTTCCAATCAGAAAATGTCAGGCCGCGTGCGAGGCCTGGGTATCCGACAAAAGCGCGTGGATTGCCGCGGCGTCACGCGTCCCCCTGATCTTGGCCACCGTGTCGGCGTCGCGCAGCACCCGCGCGATGCGCGACAAGGCCTTGAGATGGTCGGCGCCGGCCCCTTCCGGCGCCAGCAGCAGAAACACAAGATCRACCGGCTGATCGTCCAGCGATTCGAAATCGACCGGCGTCTCCAGCCGGGCGAAAACCCCGGCGATGCGCTTCACGCCGGCCAGCTTGCCATGCGGAATGGCGATGCCGTTGCCGACGCCCGTCGAGCCAAGCCGTTCACGCTGCAGGATGGTGTCGAACACTTCCCGCTCCGGAATGCCCGAAATCGCGGCTGCCCGTTCGGAAAGCAATTGCAACAGCTGCTTTTTGGAGTTCGCCTTCAACGCCGGCAGTATCGCCGGAACGTTGATAAGATCGCTCAGATCCATGCTTGAAAATCCCTTGTTCGCCTGCCGTCACCAGTCCTCACCCCTCGTGCGGCCGGCTCTTATCCTTGTGCGACCTTGGTCGTGGACGGGTCGATCCAGCCGATGTTTCCATCGGGCCGGCGATAGACGATGTTGAGATGGTCGTTTCCGGCGTTGCGGAAGACGAAGACCGGGCTGTCCTTGGTGT
>NZ_JBFUDZ010000032.1:0-67641 GCF_056404455.1 Mesorhizobium sp. P2_D1 | reverse complement strand
GTCACACGCCGTTCTTCACCAACTACCGTCCGCAGTTCTATTTCCGCACGACGGACGTGACCGGTATCGTGTCGCTGCCGGAAGGCACCGAGATGGTGATGCCGGGCGACAACATCACGGTCGATGTCGAGCTGATCGTGCCGATCGCCATGGAAGAGAAGCTGCGCTTCGCTATCCGTGAAGGCGGCCGCACCGTCGGTGCCGGCATCGTCGTCACCATCAAAGAGTAATTTGGACTTAAACCGATCTGTCGCGGGCGCAGGAGTTGCCCGCGCCGCGCCAGAACAAGGAAGTGACGCATGAACGGACAGAATATCCGCATCCGCCTGAAGGCGTTTGATCACCGCGTGCTCGACGCCTCGACGAAGGAAATCGTGTCGACGGCCAAGCGCACCGGTGCCAACGTCCGCGGCCCCATTCCGCTGCCGACGCGGATCGAAAAGTTTACGGTCAACCGGTCGCCTCACGTCGACAAGAAGAGCCGCGAGCAGTTCGAGATGCGCACGCACAAGCGTCTGCTCGACATCGTCGATCCGACCCCGCAGACGGTCGATGCTTTGATGAAGCTCGATCTGGCCGCCGGTGTGGACGTCGAGATCAAGCTCTAAGGGAATGAGAGCGCGGTAAGGGGCGGTGCCCCTGGCCCGGAACTCTAAAGGAATTGAACCGATGCGTTCAGGTGTGATTGCAAAGAAGGTGGGAATGACCCGCATCTACAACGATGCCGGGGAACATGTTCCCGTCACCGTTCTCCAGATGGAGAACTGTCAGGTCGTGGCGCAGCGCACGCAGGAGAAGAATGGCTACACTGCCGTTCAGCTCGGCGTTGGCCTTGCCAAGGTGAAGAACACGTCGAAGGCGCTGCGCGGCCATTTCGCGACCGCTTCCGTCGAGCCGAAGGCGAAGGTCGCCGAGTTCCGCGTCTCCGCCGACAACATGATCGATGTCGGCGCCGAGATCACCGTCGAGCATTTCGTCCCCGGCCAGAAGGTCGATGTGACGGGCACGACGATCGGCAAGGGTTTTCAGGGCGTCATCAAGCGTCACCACATGGGTGGTGGCCGCGCGACGCACGGTAACTCGGTCTCGCACCGTACGCACGGTTCGACCGGCCAGCGCCAGGACCCGGGCAAGGTGTTCAAGGGCAAGCATATGGCTGGCCACATGGGCGACACCCGCGTCACCACGCAGAATGTCGAGATCGTTTCGACCGACGCCGACCGCGGCCTGATCCTGATCCGCGGTGCGGTTCCCGGATCGAAGGGCGCCTGGATCCTGGTCCGCGATGCGGCCAAGGTGGCATTGCCGGCCAACGCGCCGAAGCCTGCCGCGATCCGCGCCGTTGCTAAGAACGAGGCTCCGGCCACAGAGGGAGCGGAATAATGGATCTCAAGATCACAACGCTTGGCGGCAAGGACGCCGGCAAGGTGGAACTCTCCGAGGAGATTTTCGGCCTTGATCCGCGCGAGGACATCCTGCAGCGCGTCGTGCGCTGGCAGCTCGCCAAGAAGCAGCAGGGCACGCACAAGGCCAAGGGCCGCGCCGAGATCGCGCGCACCGGCGCCAAGATGTACAAGCAGAAGGGTACGGGCCGCGCCCGTCACCATTCGGCACGCGCTCCGCAGTTCCGCGGCGGCGGCAAGGCCCACGGCCCGGTCGTTCGCAGCCATGAGCACGAACTGCCGAAGAAGGTTCGCGCGCTTGGCCTCAAGCATGCTCTCTCGGCCAAGGCCAAGAGCGCGTCGATCATCATCATCGACGAGCTGAAGCTGACCGAGGCCAAGACCAAGGCGCTGATCGCGAATTTCGCGACGCTGGGCCTGACCAACGCTTTGGTGATCGGCGGTGCCGAGCTTGACAAGAACTTCAAGCTGGCGGCGACGAACATCCCCAACATCGACGTGCTGCCCATCCAGGGCATCAACGTCTACGACATTCTGCGCCGCGGCACGCTGGTCCTTTCGAAGGCCGCCGTCGAGGCTCTCGAGGAGCGCTTTAAATGACCGACCTTCGTCATTATGACGTGATCGTCTCGCCGGCGATCACCGAAAAGTCGACCATGGCCTCCGAGCAGAACCAGGTCGTCTTCAACGTCGCCAAGAAGGCGTCGAAGCCGGAAATCAAGGCCGCCGTCGAAGCGCTGTTCGGCGTCAAGGTGATGGCCGTGAACACGCTTGTCCGCAAGGGCAAGATCAAGCGCTTCCGCGGCACGATCGGCCGCCAGAGCGACGTCAAGAAGGCGATTGTGACATTGGCCGACGGCCAGTCGATCGACGTCGCGACGGGTCTCTGAGCAAGGCCGCGAGGACAGAACAATGGCACTGAAAAAATTCAACCCGGTAACGCCGAGCACCCGCCAGCTGGTCATCGTCGACCGCTCGGGCCTCTACAAGGGCAAGCCCGTCAAGGGGCTGACCGAGGGCCTGACCAAGTCGGGCGGCCGCAACAACTACGGTCGCATCACCGCCCGCTTCATCGGTGGTGGCCACAAGCGTTCGTACCGCATCATCGACTTCAAGCGCCGCAAGTTCGACGTTGTCGGCACGGTCGAGCGCATCGAATACGATCCGAACCGCACCGCCTTCATCGCGCTCATCAAGTACGACGATGGCGAGCTGTCCTACATCATCGCTCCACAGCGTCTGGCCCCCGGCGACAAGATCGTTTCCGGTGAAGCCGTCGACGTGAAGCCGGGCAATGCGATGCCGTTGGCCTCGATGCCGGTCGGCACCATCGTCCACAACATCGAGCTGAAGCCGGGCAAGGGCGCCCAGGTTGCCCGTTCGGCAGGTGGTTATGGCCAGCTGGTCGGTCGCGACCAGGGCATGGCGATCCTGCGCCTCAACTCGGGCGAGCAGCGTGTCGTGCACGGCTCCTGCATGGCCACTGTCGGTGCCGTGTCCAACCCGGATCACGGCAACATCAACGACGGCAAGGCCGGTCGTACGGTTTGGCGTGGCAAGCGTCCGCACAATCGCGGCGTGACCATGAACCCGGTCGACCATCCGCACGGCGGCGGCGAAGGCCGCACCTCGGGTGGCCGCCATCCGGTTTCGCCCTGGGGCAAGCCGACCAAGGGCAAGAAGACGCGGTCCAACAAGGCGACCGACAAGTTCATCCTGCGCTCGCGCCATCAGCGCAAGAGCTAAGAAGAGGTAACGCCAAGTGACTCGTTCTATTTGGAAAGGCCCCTTCATCGACGGCTACCTTCTCAAGAAGGTGGACAAGGTTCGTGAAGGTGGTCGCAATGAGGTGATCAAGATGTGGAGCCGTCGCTCCACCATCCTGCCGCAGTTCGTCGGCTTCACCTTCGGTGTCTACAACGGCCAGAAGCATGTTCCCGTCTCGGTGAACGAGGACATGGTCGGTCACAAGTTCGGTGAATTCGCTCCGACCCGGACCTATTACGGTCACGGCGCGGATAAGAAGGCGAAGAGGAAATAATCATGGGCAAGGCCAAAGCTCCGCGCAGGCTTGCTGACAACGAAGCGCGCGCCGTATTGCGCACGATCCGTATCAGCCCGCAGAAGCTGAACCTCGTTGCCGCGCTGATCCGCGGCAAGAAGGTCGCGACAGCGCTTTCCGATCTCGAATTCTCGGCCAAGCGGATTTCCGGCACGGTCAAGAAGACGCTGGAATCGGCAATCGCCAACGCGGAAAACAACCACGACCTCGACGTCGATGCACTGATCGTGGCGGAAGCCTATGTCGGCAAGTCGATCGTCATGAAGCGGTTCCATGCCCGTGGCCGTGGTCGCGCTAGCCGTATCGAGAAGCCGTTCTCGCACCTCACGATCGTCGTTCGTGAAGTCGAAGAAAAAGGGGAGGCCGCATAATGGGCCAGAAAGTCAATCCGATCGGTCTTCGCCTCGGCATCAACCGCACCTGGGATTCGCGCTGGTTCGCGAACACCGGCGAGTACGGCAAGCTGCTGCATGAGGACATCAAGATCCGCAAGTATCTTGAGAAGGAACTCAAGCAGGCCGCGATCTCGAAGGTCGTCATCGAGCGTCCGCACAAAAAGTGCCGCGTCACCATCCATGCCGCGCGCCCGGGTCTGATCATCGGCAAGAAGGGCGCCGACATCGAGAAGCTTCGCAAGAAGCTGATGGAGATGACGAAGTCCGAGACGCACCTCAACATCGTTGAAGTGCGCAAGCCGGAAATCGACGCGACCCTGGTCGCCCAGTCGATCGCCCAGCAGCTCGAGCGTCGTATCGCCTTCCGTCGCGCCATGAAGCGCGCCGTGCAGTCGGCGATGCGCCTTGGTGCCGAAGGCATCCGCATCAACTGCGCCGGCCGTCTTGGCGGTGCTGAGATTGCGCGCATGGAATGGTACCGCGAAGGCCGCGTGCCGCTGCATACGCTGCGCGCCGATGTCGACTACGGCACGGCCGAGGCGAACACGGCGTACGGCATCTGCGGCGTCAAGGTCTGGGTGTTTAAGGGCGAGATCCTCGAGCACGACCCGATGGCTTCGGAACGTCGCGCGACCGAGGGTGATGCTGCACATGGCGGTGGTGGTGATCGCGAACGCGGTCGTCGTCGCGAAAACGCCTGAGACATTTAGGAATTTGGAGTTAGAACGATGCTGCAGCCAAAGCGCACAAAGTTCCGCAAGCAGTTCAAGGGCCGTATCCATGGTACCGCAAAGGGCGGCACCAACCTGGATTTCGGTGGTTTCGGGCTGAAGGCGCTTGAGCCGAACCGCGTCACCGCACGAGAGATCGAGGCGGCCCGCCGCGCGATCACCCGTGAAATGAAGCGCGCCGGTCGCGTCTGGATCCGTATTTTCCCGGACGTGCCGGTCACTTCGAAGCCGACCGAAGTCCGCATGGGCAAGGGCAAGGGCGCTGTCGACTACTGGGCGGCGCGCGTCAAGCCGGGCCGCATCATGTTCGAGATCGACGGCGTCAATGAAGAAACCGCCCGTGAGGCACTGCGTCTCGGCGCGGCCAAGCTCTCGGTCAAGACGCGCTTCGTGCAGCGCATCGCAGAATAAGGACGGGCTGATCATGAAAGCCGAAGACATCCGGACCAAGACCCAGGACCAGCTGACCGACGACCTGGCCAGCCTGAAGAAGGAGCAGTTCAACCTGCGCTTCCAGAAGGCCACCGGCCAGCTCGAGAAGACCGCGCGCGTGAGACAGGTCCGTAAGGACATTGCGCGTATCAAGACCATCGCTGCGGAAAAGTCCGCGGCTAAGAAGGCTTAAGGACGAAAACCATGCCAAAGCGCATTCTGCAGGGCACCGTCGTCAGCGACAAGAACGAGAAGACGGTTGTCGTCAAGGTCGAACGGCGCTTCACGCATCCCGTGATGAAGAAGACCGTGCGCATGACCAAGAAGTACAAGGCGCACGACGAGAACAACGCCCACAAGGTTGGCGATCAGGTGTTCATCCAGGAATCGAAGCCGATTTCCAAGGACAAGCGCTGGATCGTCGTGTCTTCGGACCAGGCGTAAACAACGAATTTTGGACAGACCGGGGAGGGGCTTTGAGCCCGTCCCGTTAGAAAAGAAGAAGGCGGCCAGTCATGATTCAGATGCAAACAAACCTCGACGTCGCGGATAATTCCGGCGCCCGTCGTGTCATGTGCATCAAGGTGCTGGGCGGCTCGAAGCGGAAATACGCTTCCGTGGGCGACATCATCGTGGTGTCGATCAAGGAAGCCATCCCGCGCGGCCGCGTGAAGAAGGGCGATGTGATGAAGGCGGTCGTGGTTCGCACGGCCAAGGACATCCGCCGCCCGGACGGCAGCGTGATCCGTTTCGACAAGAACGCAGCCGTTCTCGTCGACAACAAGAAAGAGCCGATCGGCACGCGTATCTTCGGACCGGTTCCGCGCGAACTCCGCGCCAAGAACCACATGAAGATCATCTCGCTCGCGCCAGAAGTGCTGTAAGGAGCCGGACCAATGCAAAAGATTAGAAAAGGCGACAAGGTCGTCGTGCTGGCCGGCAAGGACAAGGGCCGTTCGGGCGAAGTCCTCTCGGTTCAGCCGAAGGAAGACACCGCGCTGGTGCGCGGCGTCAACATGATCCGTCGTCACCAGAAGCAGTCCCAGTCCCAAGAGGGCGGGATCATCACCAAGGAAGCGCCGATCCAGCTGTCGAACATCGCGCTGGCCGACCCCAAGGATGGCAAGCCGACCCGCGTCGGCTTCATCTTCCAGAAGGACGGCAAGAAGGTGCGCGTCGCCAAGCGCTCGGGAGAAGTCATCAATGGCTAAGGCTCAGACCACGAAGCCCAAGGCTGAAAGCAAGCAGTCCAAGGCTCAGAACACGCCGCGCCTCAAGCAGGTCTACAACGAGACCATCCGCAAGGCGCTGCAGGAGCAGTTCGGCTACGACAACGAGATGCAGGTTCCGCGGATCGACAAGATCGTGCTGAACATGGGCGTTGGCGAAGCGACCGGCGATTCGAAGAAGCCTTCGATCGCGGCCGAAGACCTGGCGATGATCGCCGGCCAGAAGGCCGTCGTCACCCGCGCCCGCAACTCCATCGCCGGCTTCAAGGTCCGCGAGAAGATGCCGATCGGCGCCAAGGTCACGCTGCGCAAGGAACGTATGTACGAGTTCCTCGACCGCCTCGTGAACATCGCACTGCCACGCGTCCGCGACTTCCGCGGACTCAATCCGAAGAGCTTCGATGGCCGTGGCAACTACGCCATGGGCATCAAGGAACACATCGTGTTCCCGGAGATCAACTACGACAAGGTTGATCAGATCTGGGGCATGGACGTCATCGTTTGTACGACTGCGAAGACGGACGACGAAGCCAGGGCTTTGCTCAAGGCTTTCAACTTCCCCTTCCGCCAGTAACGGCAGCGAGAAAAGGAAAAATCTGAAATGGCAAAGACCAGCTCAGTCGAGAAGAACAATAGGCGCCGCAAGCTTGCCGACCAGTACGGTCCCAAGCGCGCTGCGCTGAAGGCGATCATCATGGACCAGTCCAAGCCGATGGAAGAGCGTTTCCGCGCTCAGCTAAAGCTTGCCGCCATGCCGCGCAACTCGGCCAAGATCCGCATCCGCAACCGCTGCGAAGTCACCGGCCGTCCGCGCGCCTACTATCGCAAGCTCAAAGTATCGCGCATCGCGCTCCGTGATCTCGGCAACAACGGCCAGATCCCGGGCCTGGTCAAGTCGAGCTGGTAAGGAGGACATAACATGTCATTGAGCGATCCTCTCGGCGATATGCTGACCCGCATCCGCAACGCCTACGGCCGCAAGAAGTCGAGCGTCTCGACGCCGGCCTCGCGCCTGCGTACCCGCGTCCTCGACGTGCTGAAGGCTGAAGGCTATATCCGCGATTACAGCCAGACCGACTTCGACAACGGCAAGTCCGAAATCGAGATCGAGCTGAAGTATTTCGACGGCGCGCCCGTCGTGCGCGAAATCGCCCGCGTTTCGAAGCCTGGCCGCCGCGTCTACGTTTCGGCCAAGTCGATTCCGCACGTCGCCAACGGCCTCGGCATCGCCATCCTTTCGACACCGAAGGGCGTGATGGCCGACCACGAAGCGCGTGAACAGAACGTCGGTGGTGAAATCCTCTGCCAGATCTTCTGATCTGGCGTGATCGGAAAAATTGGAATCCGGTCTTCGGGGTCATGCCCGAAGACAGAGACCTGAAACAAGAGAAGTGACGAGGACAACAAAATGTCTCGTATTGGAAAGAAACCCGTTTCGCTGCCGCAGGGCGTGACCGCGACCGTTAACGGCCAGACCGTGACGGCGAAGGGCCCCAAGGGCGAGCTGAAGTTCGTGGTGAACGAAGAAGTGCTGGTCAAGATGGAAGGTAGCGAGATCGCTGTCCAGCCGCGCGACCAGACCAAGACGGCGCGCTCCAAGTGGGGCATGTCGCGCACGCAGATCGTCAACATCCTGCAGGGCGTGAAGGACGGCTTCGAGAAGAAGCTCGAGATCACCGGCGTCGGCTATCGCGCCGCCATGCAGGGCAAGAACCTGCAGCTGGCACTTGGCTTCAGCCATGACGTCGTCTACGAGACGCCGGCGGGCATCACGATCGCTGTGCCGAAGCCGACGGAAATCACCGTGACCGGCATCGATAAGCAGCAGGTCGGCCAGGTTGCCGCCGAGATCCGCGAATACCGTGGTCCCGAGCCCTACAAGGGCAAGGGCGTCCGCTACGCTGGCGAGAAGATCGTCCGCAAGGAAGGCAAGAAGAAGTAGTAGGCATGGCCCCGAAAAGTTGCAGACTTTTCGGAAAGGGCCAAGCCAAAGAAGTGTAACGCCGCGGGGAGCGGTCGCGGGAGGCGCTTTCGCCTACCGCATATGGCGGCCCCCGTTTTTTGAAGGCAAGGAAGACTATCATGGGTACCAAGGAATCCACGCAGCGCCGTGCGCAGCGCGTTCGTCGTCAGATCAAGAAGGTCGCCGGCGAGCGTCCGCGTCTGTCGGTACACCGCACGTCGAAGAACATCTACGTGCAGGTCATCGACGACGCCAAGGGCCACACCATCGTCGCTGCCTCGACGCTCGAGAAGGACCTCAAGGGTTCGCTCAAGACCGGCGCCGACACTGCCGCTGCCGCCGCGATCGGCAAGCTGATCGCCGAGCGCGCCACCAAGGCCGGCGTCAAGGAAGTCGTATTCGACCGCGGCGCCTACATCTATCACGGCCGCGTCAAGGCGCTCGCCGAGGCCGCCCGTGAAGGTGGTCTGAGCTTCTAAATCCAAGGAATTTCGCCCCCGGTGACCCACAGAGGCGCCGGATCTTATCAGCAACCGTGCTTCCGGAAAAAAACAAGGAACAGGATATGGCACAGGAACGTAGGGATGGCGGCCGCGGCCGCGATCGTGAAGAACGCGATGACGGCATGGTGGACAAGCTCGTCCACATCAACCGCGTCGCCAAGGTCGTCAAGGGCGGCCGTCGCTTTGGTTTTGCAGCACTCGTCGTCGTCGGCGACCAAAAGGGCCGCGTCGGCTTTGGTCACGGCAAGGCGCGCGAAGTGCCGGAAGCTATCCGCAAGGCGACTGAATCGGCCAAGCGCGACATGATCTTCGTGCCGCTGCGCTCGGGTCGTACGCTGCACCACGACGTCGAAGGACGCTGGGGCGCGGGACGCGTTCTGCTGCGCGCTGCCAAGCAAGGTACCGGGATCATCGCCGGTGGCCCGATGCGCGCCGTCTTCGAGACGCTCGGCATGCATGACGTGGTCGCCAAGTCGATGGGTTCGTCGAACCCCTACAACATGGTTCGCGCCACCTTCGACGCGCTGAAGAGCCAGATGCATCCCAAGGATGTGGCTGCTGCTCGTGGCATCAAGTATTCGACCCTTCAGGCCCGCCGCGGCACCGCCGTTGCGGCTGAAGAATAGTCGATCTGACCAGGGATTTTGACCATGGCCAAGAAAGCAACAAAGACCGTCACCGTTGAGCAGATCGGCTCGCCGATCCGCCGCCCGAAGGAACAGCGCGCGACGCTGGTCGGGCTCGGCCTCAACAAGATGCACAAGCAGCGCACGCTGGAAGATACACCCTCCGTGCGCGGCATGATCGCTGCCGTCCAGCATCTCGTCCGCGTCGTGGACGAGGGCTGAGCCAGAGCGCAGGAGAACCCAGATGAAACTCAACGATCTGCGTGACAAGGACGGCGCGACGCACTCCAAGAAGCGTCTCGGCCGTGGCATCGGCTCCGGCTCCGGCAAGACCGGCGGTCGCGGCGTCAAGGGCCAGAAGGCGCGCTCCGGTGTCGCCATCAACGGCTTCGAGGGTGGCCAGATGCCGCTCTACAGGCGTCTGCCGAAGCGTGGCTTCAACAACATCTTCGCCAAGAGCTTCACCGTCGTCTCGCTGGCCCGTATCCAGGTGGCCATCGACGCCAAGAAGCTCGACGCCAAGGCAACCGTGACGGCTGAATCGCTGGTCGCTGCCGGCGTCATCCGCCGCGTCAAGGACGGCGTGCGCATCCTCTCGGACGGCGAGATCAAGGCGAAGCTCGCCTTTGACGTCGCCGGCGCCTCCAAGGCCGCGATCGAGAAGATCGAGAAGGCCGGCGGCTCGGTCAAGTTGCCGGAAAAGGCAGCTGCCGAGTAACGGCAATTTGAAGCGCGAGCGGGATCCGTTTTTGCTCACGATCGTGCTTTGATCTGCTCAATTAGGCGGCCGCGTCAACGCGGCCGCTTGCATGTTTAGAGCCCGGAGCTTATCTCGTGAGCTTCGGTGAAACGCGCCGCCTGAGCTCAAGGGCCATCAAGCGTTACCAAGCGGAGAATCAGGCATGGCTTCGGCTGCTGAACAACTAGCCTCGAATCTGAATTTCTCGGCCTTCGCCAAAGCGGAGGACCTGAAGAAACGCATCTGGTTCACCATCGGCGCGTTGCTCGTCTATCGCCTCGGCACCTATATTCCGCTTCCCGGCATCAATCCCGACGCCTTCGCTCAGGCCTTCTCATCGCAGAGCAAGGGCGTGCTCGGCATGTTCAACATGTTCGCCGGCGGCGCCGTGCAGCGCATGGCGATCTTTGCGCTCGGCATCATGCCTTACATCTCCGCCTCCATCATCATGCAGCTGATGACGTCGGTTATCCCGTCGCTGGAAGCGCTGAAGAAGGAAGGCGAACAGGGCCGCAAGGTCATCAACCAATACACGCGCTACGGCACCGTGCTGCTTGCGCTGGTTCAGGCCTATGGCATTTCGGTCGGCCTGGAGGGCGGCAACGGCATCGTCAGCGATCCCGGCATGTTCTTCCGTATCTCGACCGTCGTCACGCTGGTCGGCGGCACCATGTTCCTGATGTGGCTGGGCGAACAGATCACCGCCCGCGGCATCGGCAACGGCATCTCGCTGATCATCTTCTCCGGCATCGTCGCCGGCCTGCCGCATGCCATCTCCGGCACGCTGGAGCTTGGCCGTACCGGCGCGCTGTCGACCGGCCTGATCCTGGCGATCATCGTGCTGGCCGTTGTCGTCATCGCCTTGATCGTGTTCTTCGAGCGCGCCCAGCGCCGCTTGCTGATCCAGTATCCGAAGCGCCAGGTCGGCAACCGCATGTTCCAGGGCGATACCTCGCATCTGCCGCTGAAGCTCAACACGTCAGGCGTCATTCCGCCGATCTTCGCGTCGTCGCTGCTGTTGCTACCGGCCACCGTCGCCGGCTTCTCGCAGACGACCAACATGCCGGCCTGGGCCAGCACCGTGCTGGCGTCGCTCGGCCACGGCCAGCCGCTCTACATGGCATTCTACGCGGCGATGATCGTGTTCTTCGCCTTCTTCTACACTGCGATTGTCTTCAACCCGAAGGACACCGCCGACCAGCTCAAGAAGCATTCGGGCTTCATCCCGGGCTATCGTCCGGGCGAGCGCACCGCCGACTACATCGATTACGTTCTCACCCGCATCACCGTCGTCGGCGCCATCTATCTGGTGCTGGTGTGCTTGCTGCCGGAGTTCCTGATCTCGGCGACTGGCGTACCATTCTACCTTGGTGGCACATCGCTTCTGATCGTGGTCAGTGTCACGCTCGATACGGTTGCGCAGATTCAGGGCCACCTGATCGCGCACCAGTATGAAGGCCTGATCAAGAAGTCGAAGCTGCGCGGGGGGAAGAAAGCCAGATGAGGTTGATATTGCTTGGGCCGCCAGGGGCGGGCAAGGGGACACAAGCACAAAGACTGGTAGAAAAACACGGCATACCCCAGCTCTCGACGGGCGACATGCTGCGTGCTGCAGTCCAGGCTGGCACCGAAGTCGGCAAACGCGCCAAGGCGGTGATGGATGCCGGTGAACTGGTTTCCGACGCCATCGTCAACGCCATCGTCGCCGAACGTATCGATCAGCCGGATTGCGCGAAGGGTTTCATCCTCGACGGATATCCGCGGACCCTGGTGCAGGCGGACGCGGTTGAGCAGATGCTTTCGGATCGCTCGCAGGGCCTCGATGCGGTCATTGAACTTGTCGTCGACGACAAGGCGCTGGTTGGTCGTATCGTCAAGCGCGCCAACGAAGCACAAGCCGCCGRCCAGCCCGTGCGCAAGGACGACAATCCGACCGTGTTCGAGGAGCGTCTGAGGGAATACTACAAGAAGACAGCGCCGCTGATTGGCTACTATTATGCCAAGGGCAAGCTCCGCAGCGTCGACGGCATGGCCGATATCGACGCCGTGACGGGACAGATCGAAGCGGTGCTAAGGGACGCAACGCGGGGAATTTAAACGATTGCACTTGACGGGAGCGGTTCGCTGCGGTATGGCGGCCCGTCTTCCTATCAGGCATCGGCTTTGCTTGTCCGCAAGGGCAAGGCAGCCGCTTTGAACTGGAAACTCCCGCATGGGCCGGCCTCCACCGGACGCGGGGCAACTTAAGATAGCGCCGGTTCGTCCGGCCCACATGGAGAAGAGAAGAATATGGCTCGTATAGCCGGCGTCAACATTCCGACCAACAAGCGCGTTGTCATCGCGCTTCAGTACATTCACGGCATTGGCAAGAAGTTCGCCCAGGAGATCGTCGACAAGGTCGGCATCCCGGCCGAGCGTCGCGTCAACCAGCTCACCGACGCGGAAGTGCTGCAGATTCGCGAAACCATCGACCGCGACTACCAGGTCGAGGGCGACCTGCGCCGCGAAGTCTCGATGAACATCAAGCGGCTCATGGACCTCGGCTGCTATCGCGGCCTGCGTCACCGCCGCTCGCTGCCGGTCCGCGGCCAGCGCACGCATACCAATGCGCGCACCCGCAAGGGCCCGGCCAAGTCGATCGCCGGCAAGAAGAAGTAATTGAGCAAATAGCGATTGGGTCGTGGCGAATAGGTTTCTACCCACTATTCGCTACGCCCTACTCGCTTTTGCAAGGTGGAGCCGCTGGCATTACGGCGGTGTAGAGATCAACTGAAAGGACTATCATGGCCAAGGAAGCCGCTCGTGTTCGCCGTCGCGAACGCAAGAACATCTCGTCGGGCGTTGCCCACGTCAATTCGACCTTCAACAACACGATGATCACCATCACTGACGCACAGGGCAATTCGATTGCCTGGTCGTCGGCCGGTGCCCAGGGCTTCAAGGGTTCGCGCAAGTCGACCCCGTTCGCTGCCCAGATGGCTGCCGAGGACGTTGCCAAGAAGGCCCAGGAACACGGCATGCGCATGCTCGAAGTCGAGGTCTGCGGACCTGGCTCCGGTCGTGAATCGGCACTGCGCGCCCTGCAGGCGGCCGGCTTCACCATCACCTCGATCCGTGATGTGACGCCGATCCCGCACAATGGCTGCCGCCCGCGCAAGAAGCGCCGCGTCTAAAAAATTACCGAACGCCGCGCGAGCGCCCTTTGTGGCGCTCCTCCACGGCATTCCAGGTCGCCCGCCACGATTGGATGGTGGCGGGTCAACGGAAGGAAAGCATCATGATCCAGAAAAATTGGCAGGAACTGATCAAGCCGAACAAGATCGAGTTCTCGTCGAAGAAGAAGACGCTGACCACGCTGGTCGCCGAGCCGCTCGAGCGTGGCTTTGGCCTGACGCTCGGCAACGCGCTGCGCCGCGTGCTTCTGTCTTCGCTGCGCGGTGCGGCTGTTACCGCCGTGCAGATCGACGGCGTTCTGCATGAATTCTCGTCCATCGCCGGTGTGCGCGAAGACGTGACCGACATCGTCTTGAACATCAAGGAAATCGCCATCCGCATGGAAGGCGATGGCCCCAAGCGCATGGTCGTGCGCAAGCAGGGACCGGGTGCGGTTCTCGCCGGCGACATCCAGACGGTTGGCGACGTCGAAATTCTCAACCCCGACCACGTCATCTGCACGCTGGACGAGGGCGCTGAAATCCGCATGGAATTCACCGTCGACACCGGCAAGGGGTACGTGCCGGCCGACCGCAACCGCGCCGAAGACGCGCCGATCGGCCTGATCCCGGTCGACAGCCTGTATTCGCCGGTCAAGAAGGTCTCCTACAAGGTCGAAAACACCCGCGAGGGCCAGGTTCTCGACTATGACAAGCTGACCATGACCATCGAGACCGACGGTTCGATCTCGGGCGAAGACGCAGTGGCTTTCGCGGCCCRCATCCTGCAGGACCAGCTCGGCCTGTTCGTCAATTTCGACGAGCCGCAGAAGGAAGTCGCCGCCGAAGCCGTCACCGAGCTCGCCTTCAACCCGGCGCTGCTCAAGAAGGTCGACGAACTCGAGCTTTCGGTGCGTTCGGCCAACTGCCTGAAGAACGACAACATCGTCTATATCGGCGACCTGATCCAGAAGACCGAAGCCGAGATGCTGCGCACCCCGAACTTCGGCCGCAAGTCGCTGAACGAGATCAAGGAAGTCCTGGCGGCAATGGGCCTGCACCTCGGCATGGAAGTGCCGGACTGGCCGCCGGAGAACATCGAAGACCTCGCCAAGCGTTACGAAGATCAATATTGAGGCGTTGCCTCTGAACCCGCAATGAAGGAGAAGAGCCATGCGCCACGGATTTAAGGGCCGCCGGTTCGCCCGCAGCATAAGCCACCGCAAGTCGATGTTCGCCAACCTGGCCGTGTCGCTGCTCGAGCACGAGCAGATCGTCACCACCCTGCCGAAGGCGAAGGATCTGCGTCCGATCGTCGAGAAGCTGGTGACGCTCGGCAAGCGGGGCGACCTGCACGCCCGCCGCCAGGTGATCGCGCAGATCGGCAATGAAGGCGTCGTCAAGCGCCTGTTCGACACCATCGCCCCGCGCTACGCCACCCGCAACGGCGGCTATCTGCGCATCATGAAGGCGGGCTTCCGTCACGGCGACAATGCCGCGATGGCTGTCATCGAGTTCGTCGATCGCGACACCTCGGCCAAGGGCGCCGGCGACCGCGCCCGCATCGAAGCCGAAGGCACCGAAGCGGACGCCGCAGCCGCATAAGGCTTGGTTCTCCGGAATGAATGCAAAGGGGCCCACGGGCCCCTTTTTGTTTTCTGAAAGCAGGAGATTGCAGCCAAAGCCGATCTTCAGGCCGGAACCGAGGCTCTTTGGCCAAAATAATCGGATTTCAGCGGCTTAGCCTTTCATTTTGCACAATCGTCGGGACAATGCCCCCGAACTCGCCTTGGAGGATTCGTGAATGCGCGCCAACCGACTGTCCCTTGTTCTGCTCTTCGCCATGATGGCGTTCGCAGCCGCACCGGTGGCCAGGCAGGCATTGGCCGAGGGGACCAAGACCGATCCCGGCCTGTCCGATGTGCTGACGGACCTCTTGCATGGCGTCGAAGGCGAGAGCTCTACGTCCGGTCCCGACAAGCGCGTGCCGTTCGGCCGTGAAGAGGTGCAACTGTCGTTCGCCCCGCTGGTCAAGCAGACGGCGCCGGCCGTGGTCAATGTCTATGCCTCGCAGACCGCCAAGGTGACGTCGCCCTTCGACGGCGATCCGTTCTTCGAGGAGTTCTTTGGCCGTTCGCAGCCGCGCGCGCAGTCTTCCCTGGGCTCCGGTGTGCTGGTCGACCCGACCGGCATCGTGGTCACCAATTACCACGTCATCAAGGACGCCGACCAGGTCAAGGTGGCGACCGCGGACGGGCGTGAGTTCGACAGCAAGGTGATGCTGAAGGACGAGACACTCGACCTTGCAGTGCTCAAGATAACCTCGGACAAACCGTTTCCGGTCATCGCCATCGGCGATTCCGATGCGCTCGAGGTCGGCGATCTGGTGCTGGCCATCRGCAATCCCTTCGGTGTCGGCCAGACCACCACCAGCGGAATCGTTTCGGCACTTGCCCGCAGCCATATTGGCGTCGCCGATTCAAGCTTCTTCATCCAGACCGACGCCGCCATCAATCCCGGCAATTCGGGAGGTGCGCTGATCAACATGGGCGGCCAGCTGGTCGGCATCAACACGGCGATCTACAGCCGCAGCGGCGGCTCGATCGGCATCGGCTTTGCCATCCCCGCAAACATGGTGCGCGCCTTCGCCGATGCCGCCAAGGCCGGGCTCGACTTCTTCGAACGGCCCTATATCGGCGCCGAGTTCGAAGCGGTGACGCCGCAGATTGCCGAATCGCTCGGCATGGAGAAGCCGACCGGTGCTTTGGTCTCGTCGGTCGAGGCGACCGGCCCGGCCGCCAAGGCGGGGCTCAAGCCTGGCGACGTCGTGATGCAGCTCAACGGCAAGCCGGTCGAGAGCATCGAAGCGCTGGATTACCGGATGGCGACGCTGTCGATTGGCACCAATGCAAATTTCGCGGTTCTGACCAAGGGCCAGCAGGCGGCGATGGACATCGCGCTGGAGCGCGCTCCGGAAGGCATGAAGGCGGCTGAAGTGACGCTGCACGGCCGCAGCCCGTTCTCAGGCGCCAAGGTCGCCGAACTGTCGCCCCGGCTTGCCCAGAAGCTTGGCCTGCGCACCGACATCAAGGGCGTCACCGTGGTCGACATCAACCGCGACTCGCCGGCCGCCGATTTCGGATTCCAGCCGGGCGATATCGTGCGCGAGGTGAACGGCACCACCATCGATACCGCGGCGACCCTGGAGCAGGCCGCCCAGGCGGACACGCGCTGGTGGCGCTTTACCGTCGAGCGCGGCGGGCAGATACTGCGTCAGGTATTGCGTTATTAAAGCACGTCCCTTCGGGTTCATGCTCCAACCAAAAAGAAGTGCATGGCCGATCTGTTCAGCGTCGATGAACCGGAAAAGGCGTCGCCCGGGCGGCCGCTCGCCGACAGGCTGCGGCCGAAAAACCTCGGTGAGGTCGTCGGCCAGGAGCATCTGACCGGCCCTGATGGCGCGCTGACCCGGCTGATTGGTTCCGGCTCACTCGGCTCGATGATCTTCTGGGGACCGCCCGGCACCGGCAAGACCACGGTGGCGCGGTTGCTGGCCGGCGAAACCAGCCTTGCTTTCGAGCAGATATCGGCGGTGTTCTCCGGCGTCGCCGACCTGAAAAAAGTGTTCGAAGCCGCCAAGCTGCGGCGCACCAACGGTCGCCAGACCTTGTTGTTCGTTGACGAGATCCATCGATTCAACCGCGCCCAGCAGGATTCCTTTCTCCCCGTCATGGAGGACGGCACGGTCGTGCTCGTCGGTGCCACCACCGAAAACCCGTCCTTTGAACTGAACGCGGCCCTGTTGTCGCGCGCGCGTGTGCTGGTCTTCCATTCATTGGGCGAGGAAAGCATCGCCAAGCTGATGGCGCGAGCCGAGGAGGCTGAGGGCAGGGCGCTGCCGCTCGACGACGAGGCAAGGGCGATGCTCATCCGCATGAGCGATGGCGACGGCCGCGCCTCGCTGACGCTGGCCGAAGAGGTGTGGCGCGCCGCCAAGCTAGGCGAGGTCTTCAACCCCGAGGGCTTGCAGCGCATCGTCCAGCGTCGCGCGCCGATCTACGACAAGGGCCAGGACGGCCACTACAATCTGATCTCGGCGCTGCACAAATCGGTGCGCGGTTCGGATCCAGACGCCGCGCTCTATTATCTGGCGCGCATGTTCAATGCCGGCGAGGATCCGCTCTATCTCGGCCGCCGGCTGGTGCGCATGGCCATGGAAGACATCGGCCTTGCCGACCCGCAGGCGCTTGTCGTCGCCAACGCCGCTAAGGACGCCTACGACTATCTCGGCTCGCCCGAGGGCGAGCTCGCCTTTGCCGAGGCCACCGTCTATCTCGCCACCGCGCCCAAATCCAATGCCGTCTACACCGCCTTCAAGGCAGCCACGCGTGCGGCGAAGGAACATGGCTCGCTGCTGCCGCCGAAACACATCCTCAACGCGCCAACCAAGCTGATGAAAGAGGAGGATTACGGCGCTGGCTATCGCTACGACCACGACGAGCCGGATGCCTTTTCGGGCCAGGACTATTTTCCCGAGAAGATGGGCCGGCAGACCTTTTATGATCCGCCTGAACGCGGCTTCGAGCGCGACATCAGAAAGCGGCTCGACTATTGGGCGAAGCTGCGCAAAGAGCGGGAATAGCAGGCTTGCGTGCCCCGGTCGTCGTCACGCTTCCAAACCAGGCTTCGCCTTGGGGCATCTCCGCTTCGGTCGTTCTCCACACGCTGCTGGCTGCGACGCTGGCCCTGATGCCGTTGCCGAAGCGGCCCAAGCGGCTCGAGGAGGACCGGGTGTCGGTCGACATCCTGACGCCGCAACAATTCGAGGCGGCGACCAGGCCACCGCCTGCTCCAATGACGCCGGCACTGCTTGAAGCGCCTGCAGCGGCGCCTCCGCCTGCCTCGATCCCGCCCGAACCGCAACCGCCCGCCGCGCCGGCCATGATCCGGTCGACCGAAATGCTGTCGGCCAAGACACTGGCCGATCCGCGCAGCCGGCAGGCGCGCGCCGATCTCGCCACCTTCGCTTCCGACGAGCGCATGGTTCAGCTGTGCAATCTCGAAGCCATGGATCAGATCCGCAAATGGCGTACGGATTTCAAGCCGGAGCGGGTCGTGCCCTACGCAATGGCGGAGGAAAAAATCACTGGAACCACCATCGCCGCGAATGGCGCGGCTTTCCGTAATCGCAGAAACTGGTATAGCCTGAAGTTCAGATGCCAACTGGCTGCGGACGGCGAAAGCGTCGTCGGCTTTGAGTTCCTGGTTGGCGATCTGGTCCCCAGGGAAAAATGGGACGAGCTTGGCCTGCCGGCGGTGCATTGACCGAAATCCGACAGGCTTCACAAGGCAGCCAGCCGGCCACGATACCACGGCCGTTGTGTGGTGACCCAAAAAACCTTATCAAGGCGCACGGCCGGGGGGTGGTCGTTGCCATGATTTTGGCGCCTCATTCGCAACAGGATCGCGCTTCGCGCGTGGAAAAATGACAAGAACCCTTCGCAAAACCCTTCGCAAATTCGCCATTGCCATCCCGCTTCTCGCCCTTGGCTTTTACTTCATCCCGATCCTGACATCGGTGTTTATCGTCCTCGGCCTCATCGATGTCCTGCGCAACGACCGCAAGGACCTGTCGCTGTTCTCGGGCTATTTCCTCGGCAACGGCCTCTTCACCTGGCTGCTTTCGCCTTTCAATCTGCTGGTCGATCTCCTGTGCTACCGCAATCCCGGCGTCTGGAAGCTGGAACAGTTCCCCGCCGACTATCAGCGCGAGGTCAATGAGGTCCTGGACATCTTCAAGGCGCGCAAGGACGAGATCATCGCCGACATCGACGCCAATTTCGGCGCCGGCCGGCGCGGCATGTATGTCTATCAGTGGTACGGCAAGCACAAGATCGACAACGTCGCCGAGTTCAACAAGGACTTCAAATACATCAAGACCATCGCCGTTTCCGTCTTCAGCAAGCGCGAATCGACCTCATGGCACTTCGGTCCGCTGCGGCTCAGCCTGCGCATTCTCTACAATCTGATCCCGGTGAAATCGGAGATTTTCGTCGAATGCGGCAACGTCAAGAACTACTGGTATGACAATCCGCTGTTCATCTTCGACGACACGCTGCTGCATCGCTCGGTCAACGAATATGATGGCCGCCGCTACTGCGTGTTCATGGACATTATCAGACCATCCCCGGTTCCCGGGCTGATCGCCGGCATGCTTGCCGTCGTCTCGGTGAGTGTCGAGCRCATCAACTCGATGTTCTACAAGAACTGGAAGATGATCGGTTCGACCAAGCCGAAGAAGGTCGGGACGGCCTGAGCCTGAAATCGTCAATGCTGCCGGCCCTGCCGGCGGCATTGAGGCGCTTTTAACGCGCCACTCATCCCACCGCCCCGTGCTCGCTGTTCCGCCCCGTGTCTTCTGAGGGCGTTCTGAATGCTTGCGATGGCCGCGCGTTCAAGTATACATCCCGCCAAGCTCTCAACAGTTCCTGATACGAATCGCGTGGGGTTCCTGTTTGCCGAAACGGCTTCCTGGCTACATCGGCGGGAGTCCCGGTTTGCCTCGACAGTCCTGCCTCTTCCCTTCCTTGGCGGCCTCAAGTGACGAAGAACGAAACCCTCGGATTCTGGCTAAAAATCTACATATGTACGGCGTTGCTGGGCGTTGCTTTCGCCGCGATATACGTAAGGCTTGAGCAGCCCGTCTACTATTGGGATTTTGCCGCTTACTTCAATGGGYTTGACCAGTATGGCTCACTCCTGGCCGAGAGCCCGCTCCAGTGGCTGAGCCAATTGCGGGCTTCTGTCGCGAGGGATGACTACAGCGCGGCAATTCTGGTGCCGCTTATGCCGTTTCACATGTTTTTCGGCGGTTCAAGGCTTTCCTATATCGCTGGAATAGTCATCGTTTACCTGGTCCCGACCGCTCTTTTCATAGGACGAATGAGCTACCTGGAGGCGGTCTCCGACACTCCTTCGCCCCGAAGCTGGTTTGTCGTGTGGATCGCGGCCTTTCTCTACACGCCGTTCTGGTCGGCGACGCTTCGTGGATTGCCGGATATTGCCGGCTGCCTCGCGCTTTCTGCGGCAACTTATTTTCTCTGGAAATCAAGGTTCCTGACACGCCAACCGGTGGTCAACGGGATACGCATCGGCATATGCCTGTGGTTGGCGTTCATGCTGCGCCGTTGGTATGCATTTGCCGTCATAGGGATCGCACTTTCTGCAGCCTTCTTTTGTTTGTTGCAGGTCGCAAAAGACCGCGACTTCGCGGCATTCCGGAACGCGGCGTTAGGGGGCGTGTGCACGCTTTTTGTGATTGCCGGAGCCGCATTGGCCTTCCAGCAACCGCTGATCCTCAAGATTCTGGGAACCAGCTACGGTGACCTTTACAGCGGATACAAAACCAACTTCGTTTCGCAGATCGACCAGGTGGGATCGCGGCTGAGCTATGTGAACTGGCTGTTGATCATAGTGGGCCTTTATATCTCCATTGTACGCCGCAACAGTTTCGTTTTGTTCTGTGCTCTCGCCTCGGTACTGACCTTCTTCCTCTTCACCCGGACGCAGGATCCGGACCGTCATCATTCGATGCCAATGTTTCTTTGGCTCTTTCCTGCATATGCCCAGGCAATCGTCTCGATCGTTTCGATGCCGGCGCTGAAATCTCGATGGTCAACCGTCGTCATAGCCGTCGTCGCCGGGTTTGCGTATCTGGGTACCTTTTTCCCGATCGGCCGCCAGTTGCTGCCACCGATCGCCTATGTTTTTGCCAGGGAAGATACGCTTCCTCTTCACCTCGACAATCTTCCCGAATACAGGCGCCTCATCGACGATCTTGTTAGGGAAATGCGGCCTGAGGACCGCTTCTCGGTGTTTGCCTCTGGCGCGGTCATGAATAGCTCGCTGCTGTTTGAAATGGATATGGACCTTTTCCCTCGTGTCGGATGGTCTTGCCAGGTTGATAGTCGCGATCAATTCGCACCGGAGGCATTGAAATCGAGATATGTCGTCGTAACCGATCCTCCTGTTACCCATTTGCAGTCGGGTGCGCAGATCTGCGTCACGATACCGGACCAGGATATTGTCGAAGGGAAAGGTATCGGCGCCGCCTATGAGCGCATTGCGACATATCAGCTGTCCGACGGTGTCACGGGCTATCTCTACGAACAGGTGCGCCCGGTCAGCAAAACGGAACTCGATGCCCTTTACAGCGAGTTCAGGAAAAAATACCCAGGCTGGACAACGCCTGAGTGGTGACGATCAGGTTGACACGCTCTGAGCAACTCGACGATGGCCGCGAAAGGCGGCTCGCGCCCGATTGTCTGCGCGGTGCCAACCGCATCGTCGTCAGCTTCAGGGGATTGACCATGCCGCGCTTGTGGAGGCAGTAAACGTTCATGTTCAATCTGCTTCTCGTTGTGGTCGGCGGTGGCATCGGCGCCGGCATTCGTCACCTCACCAACATCGGCGCGCTGCGCCTTTTCGGCCCCAACTATCCCTGGGGGACGATGGCCATCAACATCGTCGGCTCGTTCGCCATGGGCCTGTTCATAGCCACCCTGGCGCGCCGCGGCGGATCGAACGAGCTCAGACTGTTCGTCGCCACCGGCATCTTTGGCGGCTTCACCACCTTTTCCGCGTTTTCGCTCGATTTCGCGACTTTGTGGGAGCGGGGAGCCACGCTGCCGGCGTTTGGATATGCCCTTGCCAGCGTCATTGGCGCCATTATCGCCCTGTTTCTGGGACTTTGGCTCGCAAGAACCGTTTCATAGTGTTATTGCCGCGCCAAGAGCGGGCCGAACCCTGCTCGGGAAACGGATAAGCGGAAAAATATGGCAGGCGTTGAACAGATCACAGTGGAGGCCGGCGAGGCGGGCATGCGGCTCGATCGCTGGTTCAAGACCCATTTTCCGGGCCTGGGCTTCGGCCATCTGCAAAAGCTGCTGCGCTCCGGCCAGATCCGTGTCGATGGCGGCCGGGTCAAGGCCGACACCCGCGTCGAACCCGGCCAGATGGTGCGCGTTCCGCCGCTTGAGGTGGACAAGAAGGGCGAGAGCGCGCTGACCGGTCACTCGATCCGCAACCAGGGCGATGCCGACGTCCTGGCGAAAATGCTGATCCATGAAGATCCCAAGGTCTTCGTCTTCAACAAGCCGGCGGGCCTTGCGGTGCAAGGCGGCTCGGGCGTCACCCGCAATGTCGACGACATGCTGGAGGCCTGGCGCAACCAAAAGGGCGAGAAGCCGCGGCTGGTCCATCGCCTCGACCGCGACACTTCGGGCGTGCTGGTCGTCGCCCGCACCCGGCTTGCCGCCATGAAGCTGTCGGAAGCGTTTCGCGCCCGCGAGACCAAGAAGACCTATTGGGCGCTGGTCAAGGGCGTGCCGCCCAAGCGCGAGGACAAGATCTCGACCTGGCTGATCAAGGAGCCGACGCCCGATGGCGATCGCGTGCGCGTCGCCGCGCATGGCGAAAAGGGCGCCGACCACGCCGTGTCATACTATCGCATCATCGAGCAGGCGGCGCAGACGATGACCTGGCTGGAAATGGAACCTTATACCGGCCGCACGCACCAGCTTCGTGTTCATGCTGCCTATATCGGCTGCCCGATCATCGGCGACCCGAAATATTTCGAGGCCGACACCAATTGGGATTTCCCTGGTGGCATTCAAAACCGCCTGCACTTGCATGCGCGCCGCATCATCATTCCGCACCCAGACAAGGGCGTCATCGATGTCACCGCGCCGATGCCACCGCATATGCGCCAGAGCTGGAACCTGATCGGCTTCGACGACGCCTGCGCGGAGGACTGATCGTGAGCGGCGCGACCGATACGCTCGACCGGCGCGACACAGTCGACATGGCCGCCGCCGCAATCATGGTCGGCCTGACCTTTTCCTGGGGGCTGAACTACGTCGCCGCCAAGATCTCCTACGCCGGTTACGATCCTGTCTTCCTGTCGATCGCGCGCTCGGTCATCGGCGGCCTGTGTGTCTTCGCGTGGTGCCGCTGGCGCGGCATCGCGCTTTTCACGCGCGACGGGACATTGCTCGCCGGCATCGCGGTTGGCGCGCTGTTCGGCATCGAGTTCCTCTGCCTCTATGTCGGCCTGGAGCACACGACCGTCGCCCGCAACACGCTGCTGGTCAACACAATGCCGTTCTGGATGTTGGTCGGCGGCCACTTCCTGCTCGGCGAGCAGATCACTTTGCGTAAGTTCCTTGGCCTGCTGCTGGCCTTTGCCGGCCTTGCCGCGGTGTTTTCCGACAAGCTTGGCGGCGGCGGGGACATGCTGTTCGGCGATCTCTTGAGCCTTGGCTCCGGATTTTTCTGGGCCTTGACCAACATCCTCATCAAGCGGTCGAAGCTGGTCGAGGCGAGCGCCGAGAAGCTGCTGCTCTATCAGCTCGCCGGTGCGGCAATCGTCGGAATACTGGTGTTGCCTCTCGCCGGTGCGCCCATCCGCGACCCTGCCGTGCTGCCGACATTGGCGCTGCTTTTCCAGGCAGTCTACATCGTTGCCTTCACCTATGTGCTTTGGTTCTGGCTGCTGAGGCGCTATCCGGCCTCAGGCCTATCCAGCTTCACCTTCTTGTCGCCGGTTTTCGGCGTGCTGTGCGGCGCCATGTTCTTGAATGAGCCGCTGACCATGCGCATCTTCCTGGCACTTGGCCTGATTGCCGCCGGCCTCATCATCGTCAACCGGCCGGCGCGCAAGCTCGTGCCGGTTTGAGAGAGCCTTTCAATGCGTGATATCCTCAACGATCTCGAAGCGGGCAAGCAGCTTTCCGATCCGGATCCGGTGCGCCGTGCCCAGATCCAGATGAAGACGCCTTTGCCGAAGCGTTTCTACAAGACCGTCGCGGTGGCGCCGGTGGAAGACGGCTTTGCCGTGCATCTCGACGGCAAGCCGGTGCGCACGCCGGGCAAGGCGCTGCTGTTGCTGCCGACCGAGGCGGCGGCTGCACTCGTCGCCGACGAATTCGCAGCGCAGAGCGAAACCATCAACCCGGTGACGATGCCGGTGATGCGCCTCGTCAACACTGCTATCGACGGCGTCGCCAGCGATCCGCAGGCGGTGCTGGAAGACATTCTGCGCTTCGCCTCGTCCGATCTGCTCTGCTACCGCGCCGATGCGCCGCAAGGCTTGGTGGAGCGGCAGAACGAACATTGGGACCCGGTCCTTGATTGGGTGCGCGGCAGCCTCGGGGCTCGCTTCAATCTCGCCGAAGGCATCATCCATGTCGAGCAGCCGCGTGAGACGATCGCCGTGCTGGGAAGTCATCTTGCCCAGCGTGCCGAACCGCTGCGGCTCGCTGCCATCCATGTGATGACCTCGCTGACCGGTTCGGCGCTGCTGGCGCTGGCTGTCGATTTCGGCGAACTCGACGCCGAGGCGGCCTGGGCGGCCGGCCATGTCGACGAGGACTGGCAGATCGAGCATTGGGGACAGGACGCCGAAGCAGTCGCGCGCCGCTCGGCCCGCAAGCGCGACATGATGGCTGCCGCCGGGCTATTGGAAGCGCTCAAGGGCTGACGGCTCCGCCGCTGGCTCCGCTTCATCCCGCAGCGCACCTAATACCAAAGTCATAATCCCAAAGACGCCCTGACGTTGGCGCACGCTTTCTGTCATTTTTTCCGTGATCGCAGTGCATGAGTCCATGTTCGGAGGAGAACGCGGACAATGAGGCACAGCATCGAGGACAAGGTCTCACGGGAGGACAATTCTATGGCAATGGCATCGACTGCCGGCGGAGCAAGCCGCGGCATGACGCGGGAGGAAAAGAAGGTCATCTTCGCTTCCTCGCTGGGCACCGTTTTCGAATGGTATGATTTCTATCTCTACGGCTCGCTCGCGGTGTTCATTGGTTCGACCTTCTTCAGTCCAACCATTCCGGAAGCGACGCGCAACATCTTCGCGCTGCTGGCGTTCGCCGCCGGCTTCCTGGTACGACCGTTCGGCGCGCTGCTGTTCGGCCGCATCGGCGACCTTGTCGGCCGCAAGTATACGTTCCTTGTCACCATGACGATCATGGGCCTTTCGACCTTCCTGGTCGGCCTGCTGCCTGGATATGCGACTTTGGGCATCGCGGCTCCCGTGATCCTGATTGTCCTGCGCATGCTGCAAGGCCTGGCGCTGGGCGGCGAATATGGCGGCGCGGCCACCTATGTCGCCGAGCATGCACCGGACAACCGACGCGGCTACTACACCTCGTGGATCCAGACGACGGCGACGCTCGGCCTGTTCCTGTCGCTGGTCGTCATCCTGATCGTCCAGGGTTCGATGAGCAAGGAAACCTACGCCTCATGGGGCTGGCGCATTCCGTTCATCGTCTCCTTCCTGCTGCTCGGCATCTCGATCTGGATCCGGCTTTCGCTCTCCGAATCGCCGACCTTCCAGCGTATGAAGGATGAGGGCAAGGGCTCCAAAGCGCCGCTTTCGGAAGCGTTTGGTCAATGGAAGAATGCCCGAATCGCGCTGCTGGCGCTGCTCGGCCTCACCGCCGGTCAGGCCGTGGTCTGGTACAATGGCCAGTTCTACGCGCTGTTCTTCCTGCAGAACGTGCTCAAGGTCGACGCGCAGTCGGTCAACATCATGATCGCCATAGCGCTCGCCCTCGGCTCGATCTTCTTCGTCGTCTTCGGCTGGCTCTCCGACAAGATCGGGCGCAAGCCGATCATCATGGCGGGCCTTGCCTTGGCGATCGTCTGCACCTTCCCGCTGTTCAAGGCATTGACCTGGGCCGCCAATCCGGCGCTCGCCACGGCCCAGCAGAACACACGCGCGACGGTGACGGCGGCACCCGGCGACTGCAAGTTCCAGTTCAATCCGGTCGGCACGGCGAAGTTCACGACGTCTTGTGACATCGCGACCTCGTTCCTGACCAAGAACTCGGTTCCCTATGACGTGGTGTCGACGGCCGCGGCCGGGACGGCCGCGTCGGTCAAGATCGGCAACGAGACGGTGGAATCCTACGATGCCATCGCCGCTGGCGATCAGGCGAAAGCCAAGGACGCCGCCTTCATCAAGGCCGTCAACATGTCGCTGCGGGACGGCGGCTATCCGCTGAAGCGCGCGGCGATCAAGATCCCGGACCAGAAGCTTGACGCGTTTGTCGCCGCCAACCCGGAACTGAAGCTCGATGCCGCCGCCATTCGCGCCGGCGAGAAGGCGACGGTCCCGACCGATCAGGCGATCAAGGACAAGCTGCTGACCGCCGACGAGGCCGCGGGTGCGCCCGAGGTCACCGTCTACAATATACCGGGCGGCGGCGCTTTCGCCATGTTCGCCGATCCGGCGGGAATCAACTGGCCGATGACGATCGGCATCCTGTTCATCCTGGTCCTGTTCGTGACCATGGTCTACGGCCCGATTGCCGCGATCCTGGTCGAGATGTTCCCGACCCGCATCCGCTACACCGGCATGTCGTTGCCCTATCACATCGGCAATGGCTGGTTCGGTGGCCTGTTGCCGGCGACGGTGTTCGCACTCAGTGCCTACAGGGGCGATATCTACTTTGGTCTGTGGTACCCGGTGGTGATCGCCGCGATGTCGCTGGTCATCGGCATGATCTTCGTCAGGGACACGCTGGGAACCGATCTGAACACCAAGCAGTAACGACTGTTCGGTAGTCAACGAAAACCCGGCGCGAGCGATCGCGCCGGGTTTTTCAATGATAGTCATGCGATGAGGGTAGGGGCTTAGCTTTGACGGTCCTGCTTCGCGTCCTCTATCGCCGCATCGTGATACCAGCCGTCGCCGAAATCCGCCCGAACACCGCGCAGTGAGGCAAGCTCTGCCGCAAACTTAGCCTTGCCGCTCAAATTTGAGGCAGAGACGCGCGCTGCCGCCGGGAACATCAGAATTTTTGCCGACGGACGCGTGGAAATGATTTCCATTGTCGGGCTCCTTTCTTCAGTCGAACCTTGTCGATTCAACCTACCTCGAAGATAAGGTCTGCAATCAAGTTAGGCAATATGCCTACGAAAAGATCAGTATTTGCCTATTATTTGTGCGAATTGCGATTGTGATTGATCTCAACGCATTGCTTAGGCGGCGTGCCAACTTCAATCGAATGCGGCGTCAATTTTGCCGCACCCTGCAGGTCAAGAGTGGCACACGAATTGCATTTTAGTGATCCGGCAGGCCGGCTGCTGGTGGCAGACGCATGTCGACGCCGTCCAGTGTTCGGTGATCAAGCAACGAGAGGCTAGAATGACGAAATACAAGCTCGAGTACATTTGGCTCGATGGATACACCCCGGTCCCCAACCTTCGCGGCAAGACGCAGGTCAAGGAATACGCCGAATTCCCGACGCTCGAGCAGCTTCCGCTGTGGGGCTTTGATGGCTCGTCGACACAGCAGGCCGAAGGCCACAGCTCCGATTGCGTGCTGAAGCCGGTTGCTGTCTATCCGGATCCGGCCCGCAGCAACGGCGTGCTTGTCATGTGCGAAGTCATGATGCCTGATGGCGTCACGCCGCATGCCTCCAACAAGCGCGCAACCATCCTCGATGACGAGGGCGCCTGGTTCGGTTTCGAGCAGGAATATTTCTTCTACAAGGACGGCCGCCCGCTGGGCTTCCCGGAAAGCGGCTATCCGGCACCGCAGGGCCCGTACTACACCGGCGTCGGCTATTCCAACGTCGGCTCCGTCGCCCGCCAGATCGTCGAAGAGCATCTCGATCTCTGTCTGGCGGCCGGCATCAACCATGAAGGCATCAACGCCGAAGTGGCCAAGGGCCAGTGGGAATTCCAGATTTTCGGCAAGGGCTCCAAGAAGGCCGCCGACCAGATGTGGATGGCCCGCTACCTGATGCAGCGCCTGACCGAGAAATACGGCATCGACATCGAATACCATTGCAAGCCGCTCGGCGACACCGACTGGAACGGCTCGGGCATGCACGCCAACTTCTCGACCGCCTATATGCGCGACGTCGGCGGCAAGGCCTATTTCGAAGCGCTGATGGCGGCCTTCGACAAGAACCTGATGGATCACATCGCCGTCTATGGCCCGGACAACGACAAGCGTTTGACCGGCAAGCATGAGACCGCGCCGTGGAACAGGTTCAGCTATGGCATCGCCGATCGCGGTGCTTCGATCCGCGTCCCGCATTCCTTCATCAAGAACGACTACAAGGGCTATCTGGAAGACCGTCGTCCGAATTCCCAGGGTGACCCCTACCAGATCGCCTCGCAGATCCTGAAGACGATCGCCTCGGTGCCGGCGAGCGCTGAGGTTTCGGCAGCCGCGTAATCATTCGAATCGGGACTTCACGTCCATGCCGTGACAGTCTGAGATTCATCCAAGTCCATCCAAGAACCCCGGCGAAAGCTGGGGTTCTTTTTTTGCCGTGACCCGGCGGATCGGGCCCCGGGCAAAACATACCCAGAAAAAGTCAGGCAATGCAGGCGATCGCGAATCCGGTTGAACCCTCGGCCGCCACTGTTCCAGTTTCCAGTGGCAGCCCGCCAGAAAGCCCGCAAAACTGGCATTTTGAGCACTATCCGTGACCTCGCACCCCTTCCATAACCACCTGTTCATGTTGCGGAATCGGCTGCCCGCAGCCGGCTTGGCGGCGTTGACAGATTGCAGTGCAGCATGCGTATTCGAAGCGCTTGGGGTTACGTCACGCGATGCTGTTCGGACGGGCGGGGTTTACTTGAACGGCGGCATAGGCGTGGGCGCCGGACGAGCGGTCACTGTAGCCTGAGGCAGTGCGCCGCTCGCTCCTGGCTTTCATGTTCACCATCGACCGAACTGTTTCTGCCAGCCCATGAAACGCGGGCTCAGCAACCCAGGCATTCACACACGCCGAAAAGCTCAATGGCAAAGGGGCGTCCATCGCGATGGGCGCGGACCTGTCGGTACAGGCGGGGCCCATCGGAGCGCAGCAAAAAGCCCTTGAAAGAGGGAACTCTTTCAAGGGCTTGAATAGTATATCGAATCTTAGACCGAGTAGTACATGTCGTACTCGACTGGATGCGGGGTCATTTCGAAGCGCATCACCTCAGCCATCTTCAACTCGATGTAGCTGTCGATCTGATCGTCGTCGAAGACGCCGCCGGCTTTCAGGAAGCCGCGATCCTTGTCGAGGCTCTGCAGCGCTTCGCGCAGCGAACCGCAGACGGTCGGGATCTTCTTCAGCTCCTTCGGCGGCAGGTCGTAGAGATCCTTGTCCATCGGCTGGCCGGGATGGATCTTGTTCTTGATGCCGTCGAGACCGGCCATCAGCATGGCGGCGAAAGCGAGGTAGGGGTTCGCGCCCGGATCGGGGAAGCGGACCTCGACGCGCTTGGACTTGGGCGATGAGCCGAACGGGATGCGGCAGGATGCCGAGCGGTTGCGCGCCGAATAGGCGAGCAGCACCGGCGCTTCGTAGCCCGGCACCAGACGCTTGTAGGAGTTTGTCAGTGGGTTGGTGAAGGCGTTGATCGCCTTGGCATGCTTGATGATGCCACCGATGTAGAACAGGCAGCTTTCCGACAGGCCGGCATATTCATTGCCGGCGAAGGTCGGCTTGCCGTTCTTCCAGATCGACTGGTGGACGTGCATGCCCGAACCATTGTCGCCGAAGATCGGCTTCGGCATGAAGGTGGCCGTCTTGCCGTAGGCGTTGGCGACCTGGTGCACGACATACTTGTAGATCAGCATCTTGTCGGCGTTGCGCACGAGCGTATCGAACTTGATGCCGAGTTCGTGCTGGGCGGCCGCCACCTCGTGGTGGTGCTTTTCGACCCGCACGCCCATTTCGGCGAGCACGGTCAGCATTTCCGAGCGCATATCCTGCGCGGAATCGATCGGCGGCACCGGGAAATAGCCGCCCTTGATGCGCGGACGGTGGCCGAGATTGCCGGTCTCGTAGTCGGTGTCGTCGTTCGACGGCAGTTCGGTGGAATCGAGCTTGAAGCCGGTGTTGTAAGGATCGGCCTTGTACTTCACGTCGTCGAAGACGAAGAATTCGGCTTCCGGGCCGACGAAGATCTGGTCGCCGATGCCTTCCGACTTCATGTAGGCCTCGGCCTTCTTGGCCGTGCCGCGCGGATCGCGGTTGTAGGATTCACCCGAAACCGGATCGAGGATGTCGCACAGGATGACCATGGTCGACTGCGCGAAGAACGGGTCCATGTGGACCGTGTCCGCATCGGGCATCAGCACCATGTCGGACTCGTTGATGGCCTTCCAGCCGGCAATCGAGGAGCCGTCGAACATGACGCCATCAGCGAACATGTCTTCCTCGACCTCGATGACATCCATCGTCACGTGTTGCAGCTTGCCCTTCGGGTCGGTGAAGCGCAGGTCGACGAATTTCACGTCGTTGTCCTTGATCTGCTTCATGATGTCTTTGGCTGTCGTCATGTCATGTATCCCTGTGTGATGACGTTTTTTGATGATGACGGTTTTTCAGGCGGATGGCCGGGTCGAATCAGACCGCGTCCATGCCGGTTTCGCCGGTGCGGATTCGCACGACTTCCTCGATGTTGGAGACGAAGATCTTGCCGTCGCCGATGCGGCCTGTCTGGGCCGCCTTGCGGATGGCTTCGATCGCACCTTCGACCGCGTCGTCGCCAAGCACGACCTCGATCTTCACCTTGGGCAGAAAATCGACGACATATTCGGCGCCGCGATAGAGTTCGGTATGGCCTTTCTGGCGCCCGAAGCCTTTGGCCTCGGTGACGGTGATGCCTTGCAGTCCGGCCTCCTGAAGCGCTTCCTTCACTTCGTCCAGCTTGAATGGCTTGATGATCGCTTCGATCTTTTTCATGTAAAAAGTGGCCTCCACTGCCAAAAAAACGGGTTGTGAACCCCCGCTTGCGCCTCCATCAAGCACGAACTGTGCCAATTGGACGGATTTGAAGCGGTCTCATACGATTTCAAAGCCGCGCCGCGCCGGGAAGCAAATTAGCGTCATTCACTGCATCAGGTGCGCCATGGGCCGCTGGAGCCACGAAGGAGCCAGCATGTGCGTCTGCACAATAATTAGGCATATCGCCTATTCAGCGGGCAGTTTTGTGCCTGCGACGCCCTCATTCCAACGATATGGCCGCAAAATTCGCCACTCCCCTTTGTTTGCTTCGGATCGAAAATTGGACAATGCTTGATCGAATGCGGATCGGCAATCCATGAGCAACGAACTTCTTTCCCCGGCCGAAATGAGTGAGGCCGATCGGCTGGCGATTGCCGCCGGTCCGCTCGATGGCTTCGGGCTGATGCGCCGTGCCGGCGAAGCGGTCGCGGCCGTGATCCTGGCGCGTTATCCCGCAGCGACGCGTGTCCATGTGCTGTGCGGCCCCGGCAACAATGGCGGCGATGGCTATGTCGTTGCCCGGTTGCTGGCCGGCAGCGGCGTAAGCACAACGATCTGGGCGAGCGGCACGCCGAGGCCGCAAAGCGATGCGGCGCTCGCCGCCGCGCAATGCCCGGTGAAACCTCGGCCACTGTCGGATTTTGCCGCCGAGGCCGGCTCGATTGTCGTCGACGCGCTTTACGGGGCAGGGCTGTCCAAGCCGCTGGCCGGCGATGCCGTGAAAGCCGTCGACACTGCAACAGCTCTGCGCCTGCCTGTGGTCGCGGTCGACCTGCCGTCGGGTGTCTCAGGAGCCAGCGGCGCAATATTGGGCAGGGCGTTTCACGCCGAGGTCACCGTCACCTTCGCGGGGCAAAAGCCCGGCCACTTGCTGCTCCCGGGACGAGAGCAATGTGGTGAAATCGTGCTCGCTGATATCGGCATAGGCGACGGCATCATCGCCCAACTCGCCGTGTCGACTTTTGAGAATGTGCCAGACCTGTGGTCGCGGGAATTTCCCGTGCCAGCGGTGGACACGCACAAATACAAGCGCGGCCATGTCGGCGTCTTTTCCGGCGGTCCGAGCGCCACCGGCGCGGCGCGGCTGTCGGCACTAGCCGCCGCGAGAAGCGGGGCAGGGGCGGTCACCGTGCTGTCGCCGGCCAATGCCATGCAGGTAAACGCTGCGCATCTCACCTCGATCATGCTGCGCAAGGCCGATGACAGCGTCGACATCGACTCGTTCATCGGCGAACGCCGGCCGTCGGCTTTTGTTCTCGGGCCCGGTTTCGGCATTGGCGAAAAGACGCGGCAATTTGCACTCGCGCTGCTCAGCCCTGCCCAGCCTAGCGGCACGTCAACCCGGATTGACGGCGTCGTGTTCGATGCCGACGCGATCACCTCTTTTCGCGAGGCGCCGGACGTCCTGTTCGAAGCTTCTCGCCAACCGGTTGCTCCGGGCCTGGTGATGACGCCGCACGAAGGGGAGTTCGCCAGGCTGTTTCCCGATATCGCCGATGACGTTGCGTCCTCCAAGCTCGACAAGGCCCGCGGAGCCGCCGTGCGTGCCAATGCCGTCATCGTCTACAAGGGCGCCGACACCGTCATCGCCGCTCCTGACGGCAGGGCGGCGATCAACGCCAACGGCGCGCCGTGGCTGGCCACCGCAGGGTCGGGCGACGTGCTGTCAGGCGTCATCGCCGGGCTGCTGGCGCAAGGCATGCCGGCCTTCGAAGCGGCCTGCGCCGGGGTGTGGATTCATGCCGAAGCCGGCAGCCGGTTCGGGCCGGGGCTGATCGCCGAGGATCTGCCGCCGGCGCTGGTGCCGGTGCTGCGCGACCTTGTCGAAGCACGTTCGGCCGCTCGATGAGCCGCGCCCTGGCTCTGATGCTCGCCACCCTCCTCGCTGTCTTCGTGGCGTCGGCAGCGCGCGCCGAAGGTCCTGTGACGATCGTTGATGATCCGGCGGTGCTCGCCGCACTTGATGCCAAGGGCTACGGCTTTGCCGATATTTTTGGCGCGGCGGGCGCGGGCGACCTGAAAGCTCTCTACGACAAGGCGCCGGCCTATCACGCTGTCGTCGACACTGTGGCGGCCGATGTCGCCGCGCTGCGCGCCGACATGAAGGCCGGCGGGCGGCCGCTCTACGAGGTCACCGACGGCAATGTCGGCCGCATCATGGACCTGCGCTGGCTGAAGACCGATGCAGCGCGCTCCCGGCTGGTCGGCGTCGTCAACCGGCTCGACCGTCGCGACTTCGCGGCCCTACTGGGTGACAAGAGCTGCGGCGAGGTGCGTTTCATCTACCGCCTTGCCTACAGTTTCCGCAAAAATGGCAAGCTGTTGGCGTCGCGTCTCCCGTTCAATTTCAACGCCGTCTACAGCGCGGCGCCCGATGCCGACGGCGGCTGCGTCGGTGTTGCCGGACGCTGGACGCCACAGCTTGACGAGACCGTTGATGCCGGCTGGCTGACCGGCGGACCGCTGGAGAAAGCCGGGCTGACCTTCAAGCAGCTGGAACTCAACGCGCAGGTGGTGCGCTTTCCCTCTGGCCAGGAAACCGAGTTCGGCGGCCAGGCCGCCTATCTCATGCGGATATTCGGCATCGATGGCGACGCCGTCAGCGAGAAGCCGCTGGAGAACACGCCTGACGCCGCACGGCTTTCGCAAGACGCGGCGCTGAAGGCAAGGCTCGCCGCCTATGTCAGCGCCAATCTGCCGGCCGTCGACGAAGGCGTCTACGAAATCCCCGACGAATTCCTGGCCAGGAAGGTCATCTCGTGTTCGACCTTCGGCAGCGCGCGGCAGGCCAACCACCCGTTCACGCCGCTGCTCCAGCCAGAGGAATTCGCATCGCTCGACTATTCCGGGCTCAAACTGCTGCGCACGCCAGAAGCTCTCGTCGAGCGGCTGGACAATGGCGCCTGCCAGGGTTGCCATCAGGCTGGTTCCACCGCCGGTTTCCATTTCATCGGCCTCGACGACAAGACGACCTCGCCGCTCAACCGCATCGAGGTCGGCATTTCGCCGCATCTTCACGCCGAGATACCGCGCCGTCAGGCCTGGCTGCGCGCCATGGCGCAAGGCAAGGAGCCGAACCGCTTCCGCCCGCTGTCCTTTGCACCACCGGCTGCCTGGACGGACGCCGGCGCGATCGACTACGCGCCGGCAGAGATGGCAATGCCGTGCCTGATGCCGGACGATGCCGCACGCTTCGGCAAGACTTGGCAGTGCGGCGGCGGCACCATCTGCACGCCGCTAGCCAGCGCTTCGGGTGTGCGGACGAAGCTGGCGCAATGCCTGCTGCCCAAGGACAGTCCCGACATGTTTTCCGGCCATCCCTGCCTGACCGGATCGATCGCCAGCAACGCAACGCAGCCTTTCAACGATCGCTTCAAAATATCAGGCCAGTTCGCGGCCTTTGCGCAGGATGTCTCGCGCGCTGCCTACACCTGCCGTCCGCCGAAGATCGGCGTGCCTGGCGGCATCGCTTATCGCGGCTGCGACGACAAGGACCGCGCCTTCGCGGGCTTCAAATCCGGCAAGCCGATGCCGAACGAGATCTGCGGGCTGGTCGGCGGCAAGAAATTCGACATCTGCGTGGCCACCAACAATTTCGACCAATGCCTTGGCGGCGCCATCAACCGCGGCAACCGGCCGGCCTGTTCGGCCGATCATTTCTGCCGCGAGGACTATATGTGCCAATCGCTGCCGCCCGATACGCCTGGCATCGGTAAGATCAAGGGAATCGGCTTCTGCTCGCCGACCTATTTCATCTTCCAGATGCGCATCGACAACCACGCGACGCCCTGGGGCAGTTCCGTCCGTGCCACCATGGGGGCAGGATTTGGCGCGGCGGAAGAGGAGTAGGTATCAGTCGCGGGTGACGGCGATCGGTGAAAAGGCGTCCCGCACTTGGGTCTCGTCGACATCAACGTGCGAGCATCGCCTTAGCGTTGAAGATAGTCCTCCATCTGCTCGGTCCACGTCTTGTTGAATTCCGCAATGTATCGTTCGGTGGCACTCGGGCTTAGCAGCGTCGAGAGGGCCGTGACGGCTATCGGCTGGATGTCGGGCGCTTCGGCATACCCAAGTGCCACCAGTCGCTGTGCCCATGATGGATGCGTCGACTTCCCGTCATCGGGACGTTCCCACGCTCTGTGGACGCAAGCGTCCAGGTAAGTCTGTTCCGACAACTGCCCGGCCGTCTGCAGAAGGCGGTCGAGTGGTGGCCGTGGTGGACGCATTGCTCCCCTCAGTTCAAGCCCCAAAGGGTCATACACCTTCTCCTTGAAGTGTACGTCTGCAGCCGCAACGAGCAACAGCGCACGCGCGGCTTGCTCGGCATTGCCAGACACTGCCGCATGACGATCCGCTTTGATCTCTGCTTCGCGTGAAAGCCGGATATCCTCCCGTTGAAACGATTCCGACAGCCAACCGATTGCAGCATGAAGCAGGCTGCCCGAAATCGTCGCTCCCGGAGGGGCGTACTCGAACACAAATCCGAAACTATTTTCGAACTCTGCGAGATTGAGGCCGCCATTGGTGTCTTTGTTGCGTAAATGGGCATCTTCATGAGCAAGAATCGCTGCAAGCGCCTTCTCATCGGTCACCGCCAGGAGGGGAATGCCGACGGTCAAGAACACGCGGCGACCCAAGCGTCCGAGAAGTGTGCGTTCTTCCCGTACGCTGGCGTTAAGGTCGTCTTCCAACGCAATCACGGTGCGTGCCGCACGGCGCGGGCCGGCAATTTCTTCCCAGTGCGCCCATAGGCCGGGTGCCTCGGTTCTGGGCACGCCCTTGACCTTGCGGCGCCGAAGTCCGGCAAACAAAGTGCCGAACAGGAATGCCGCCGCCGTGGTTGCGATCGGCATGGCAACAAATCCACTGGCGATAAACCAGATCGGATGGCTGTCGAGCAGTGACATCCAGACGCAGAAGATGATTGCTGCAGGGATCACGAAAAACAGCACGGCAAACCTGCCGAACCGCCGCCCTGCGCTGATGACCAGACGCGACATCAGCGCCTCACAGCGGGATGTTGTCGTGCTTCTTCCAGGGGTTTTGCATGTCCTTGTTGCGCAGCATCCGGAGCGCGCGCGCGATGCGGCGACGGGTCGAGTGCGGCATGATCACCTCATCGACATAGCCGCGCTCGGCGGCGACGAAGGGCGACAGGAAGCGATCTTCGTAAGCCTTTGTATGGGCTGCGATCTTTTCAGCATCACCGATGTCCTTGCGGTAGATGATCTCGACCGCGCCCCTGGCGCCCATCACGGCGATCTGCGCCGTCGGCCAGGCATAGTTCATGTCGCCGCGCAGATGCTTTGACGCCATCACGTCATAGGCGCCGCCATACGCCTTGCGGGTGATGACGGTGATCTTCGGCACGGTGGCCTCGGCATAAGCGAACAGGAGTTTCGCCCCATGCTTGATCAGCCCGCCATATTCCTGCGCCGTGCCGGGCAGGAAGCCCGGAACATCGACGAAGGTGACGATCGGGATTGAGAAGCAGTCGCAGAAGCGCACGAAACGCGCCGCCTTGCGGCTGGCGTCTGAATCGAGCACGCCGGCCAGCACCATCGGCTGGTTGGCGACGAAGCCGACAGTGCGGCCCTCGACCCGTCCGAACCCGGTGACGATGTTCTTGGCGAAATTCTGCTGGATCTCGAAGAAGTCGCCTTCGTCGGCAACTTTAAGGATCAACTCCTTGATGTCGTACGGCTTGTTGGCGTTGTCGGGAATCAGCCGGTCGAGCGACTGATCATGGTCGGTCACCGACTGATAGCATTCGATCTCCGGAAGCTCCGATGTGTTGGAGGCGGGCAGCAGGTCGACCAGCCGGCGCATCTGCAGCAGCGCCTCGACGTCATTGTCATAGGCGCCGTCGGCGATCGAGGATTTCGTCGTGTGCACCGAGGCACCRCCAAGGCTCTCGGCGGTCACCGTCTCGTTGGTGACGGTCTTCACCACATCCGGTCCGGTGACGAACATGTAGGAGGTGTCGCGCACCATGAAGATGAAGTCGGTCATCGCCGGCGAATAGACGTCGCCGCCGGCGCAGGGGCCCATGATCAGCGAAATCTGCGGAATGACACCGGAGGCGAGCACGTTGCGCTGAAAGATCTCGGCATAGCCGCCCAGTGCGGCCACGCCTTCCTGGATACGCGCGCCGCCGGCATCGTAGAGGCCGATGATCGGCGCGCGGTTGCGCAGCGCCATCTCCTGCACCTTGATGACCTTTTCGGCATGCGCTTCCGACAGCGAACCGCCAAACACGGTGAAGTCCTTGGCGAAGAGATAGACCGGGCGGCCGTTGACGGTGCCCCAGCCGGTGACCACACCGTCGCCGGCGATCTTGGTCTTCTCCATGCCGAAATCGGTCGAGCGGTGTTCGACATACATGTCGAACTCCTCGAACGAGCCCTCGTCGAGAAACACCTCGATGCGTTCGCGCGCGGTGAGTTTGCCCTTCTTGTGCTGTGCATCGATGCGGGCCTGGCCGCCGCCCATGCGGGCGATGTCACGGCGGCGCTCGAGTTCTTTCAGCACGTCCTTCATCGGTTACCTCCCAAGCCAGCGGCATTTCGTGGTAATCGTGCGGGCGGGCGAGCGCAAGGACCGCTTGCGCCGTGGTTTTGTTGCGCTGCAGCATGACGGCCCTTGCATTTGACCGCGAACTGGGCCATATGCGGCGACATAGGCGCTTGGGCCGGGAACAATCCGGCCTTCTCGACAAATGAGACTGGTTGCGTCTGTTTTCCCTCTTTCCGGTATATCGGCCCCTCTTTCCGGTAAATCACAAAGTGGCGAAAAAGCCCCGTGGCATGATGCCTGCGGGCACGACAGCGCAGCCGAGTGGACGAAACCGTCCGCCCGCCTTGTCGTTCCATGACAATTTATCCGACGGCAGGTTGCGCCCTGCCGCCATTGATGTTTGCGGCCAGAGGCCGCGTGAAAGAAGAATATTTTGACCAACGAAAACACTTTGCTTGCTGATAAAACTGGGGAACTCTCCGGTTTCGCAGCACTGGGAATTACGGGTGCGCTGCTCAAGGCGACCCATGCCGCCGGCTTTACCGATCCGAAGCCGATCCAGGCGCAGGCGATCCCGCCGCAGATGGAAGGCCGTGACATTTTCGGCATCGCCCAGACCGGTTCCGGCAAGACGGCTGCCTTCGCGCTGCCCATCCTGTCGAAGATCATCGCTCTCGGCACCAAGCGGCGGCCGAAGACGGCGCGTGCGCTGATCCTGGCGCCGACGCGCGAACTTGCCGTGCAGATCGAGGACACCATCAAGATCCTCGCCAAGGGCGCGCATGTCTCGACCGCACTTGTGCTGGGTGGCGTCTCGCGCTTCAGCCAGGTGAAGAAGGTCGCGCCCGGCGTCGACATCCTGATCGCAACGCCCGGTCGCCTGACCGATCTGGTGCGCGAGGGCGACCTCATGCTTGCCGACACCAAATGGCTGGTGCTGGACGAGGGCGACCGCATGCTCGACATGGGCTTCATCAACGACGTCAAGCGCATCGCCAAGGCGACCGCGCCCGACCGTCAGACGGTGCTGTTCTCTGCGACCATGCCCAATGAAATCGCCGAGCTGGCCAAGGGTCTGCTGAAGAACCCGATCCGCGTCGAAGTCGCGCCGCAAAGCACCGCGGCCGCCGAGATCGTGCAGGGCGTCGTCTTTGCCCGCACCAAGCAGAAGCGCCAGGTGCTGTCGACGATGCTCGCCGACGAGGCAATGAAGTCCGTCATCATCTTTTCGCGCACCAAGCACGGTGCCGACAGGGTGACCAAGGACCTCGAGCGCGACGGCTTCAAGGCCGCCGTCATTCACGGCAACAAGTCGCAGAATGCCCGTCAGAAGGCGCTGAACGATTTCCGTGAGGGCTCGGTGCGCATTCTGGTGGCTACCGACATTGCGGCGCGCGGCATCGATGTGCCAGGAATCAGCCATGTCGTGAATTTCGACCTGCCGGACGAAGCCGAAAGCTATGTCCACCGCATCGGCCGGACCGGCCGCAACGGCATGGACGGCATTGCCATCACGCTTTGCGATCCTTCGGAGAACAGCAAGCTGCGTCAGGTCGAGCGCATCATCCGCACAAAGCTTCCGATCGTTGCCGACCATCTCGGCAGCCCTGATCCGCTGCGCAATCCGGCTGAAAAGAACGAGCGCTTCGAGCCCGCCAATGACCGCAACGACCGCAACGGTCGTCGTGACGGCAGGCGACCGGGTGGCGAGAACAAGGGTAACGGCTTCGGCAAGAAGCGCTTCGGCGACAAGCCGGCCTTCGCTGGCGAGCGCAAGCCGGAAGGCGCCAAGCCTTTCAAGGGCAACAACAAGCGCCGCTTCGGCGGCAAGCGTCCGGCGGCGCGGGCTGCGTAAGCCTGACAGCGTTTTGGTCGGCCAAGCTTAGGCTGGCTGATTGCCGTGACCGACAAGGAAAGGGCGGCCGAAGCGATGCTTCGGTCGCCCTTTTCGTTAGGAGGCTATTTGGCTACCGCCTCGACCCAGACGGCGATCCTTTGCGCGAGATAGGCCGTGGTCGATGGCGACAGTGCGTCGCCGGCGATGACGTGATGGTCGGGATCGCCAGTGTCGTCGACCGGGACCAGTTCATGCGGCGCGCCCCAGCGCCCGGCGATTTCGCGGGTGCGGTCCTCGCGCACCACCCTGTCGGAATCGGAAAAGATGAATAGGGCAGGGATGGTCGCCTTTTCCACCGGCGCGGCGTAGGCGAGCTCCGTCAGCGCCGCCATCGGCAGTGTCGCGGCCATCGGATATTTGTGCGTCCAGAATTTCTCGTGCAGGGCGTTACGGGTCGGAAAGCTGCGTTCCTTGCCGCCGACAAGCTCGGCAATCTGCTTGCCCCAGGGCATGGTCAGCAGTTCGGCGCCGGACGCCCTGACGCCGAAATTCGGCGAGATGAACGCGATCGCCGCCACCCCGTCCGATGCGCCCGGCTGCGTTGCAGCCCATGTCGCCAGCGAGCCGCCTGTCGAGGTCGAGATGACGATCACCTTGTCGCCAATCGCCCTGCCGATGGCGAGTGCCTCCTCATAGTCGTTGATCCAGGCATTGACGCTGCCTTGCGTCATCGCCGCGCCGTCCTGCCCGTGACCGGTAAGGCGGGTGTAGAACAGATTGGCGTCGAGTTGGTCGGCCACCTCGTCCGACAGCGGGCGGACCTCGCCCTTCGATGCGGAAAAGCCGTGGATATAGACAATCGATAGCGGCGTCCTGGCATGCACCATCGGATTGGCCCAGACGATCTCTTTCTCCAGACCCTCACGGATTCCGGGTATGGCGGCCTCTGTCTTCGCCACATAGGCCTGCGGATCGTCGCCGATGACCGAGGGATCGAAACGGATCGTGGTGTCGACGGGTACGCGCGGGCCAAACACGAAAGCCAGTGCGAGGACAACGACAAGGCCAAGCACAGCAAGCACGATCCGTCGCCCCATCGCAGACTCCAAAGAACAATTTCTCAACCTATGGCGACGGTCACTATCGGGCAACGCCATGCCCCGGAGAGGGAGCCTGCCAATCTCGATGGCGTTCTATTCGCTTTGGGGCTTCCGGTCGTAGTGCAGCGGCCGCGCCTTCCAGTTGGTCATCAGGCCGATCACCCCTCTGCACAGCGGCCTCGGCAGCAGGCTGAGCACTTTCAGGGGCCAGCTTAGCCGGCGCGGGAAGGTGACTTCGAAGCCGCCGGACTTGATGCCCCGCGCCATGCGGCGCGTCGCGCGGCTGACTGGCATCAGCCCCGGCATCGGCAGCATGTTCTTCTCTGTAAGAGCGGTGTCGATGAAGCCCGGGTTGATCACCTGGACACGCACATTCATCTTGTCGAAGTCGTATTTCAGCGACTCGGCCAGGATGTTGATCGCCGCCTTGGTGCCGCCATAGGCGGCCGTGGTCGGCCAGCCGAAATAGGCGGTGACCGAGCCGACCAGCACGACATGGCCGCGTGCCCGCACACGCATGCGCTGGATGACCGGCACCAGGCCGTTGATGATGCCGAAATAGTTCACATCGAAGGACCGGCGAAAGTCGTTGACGACAAGATTCTCACCCGGCGTCGAAATGTAGTTCCCGGCATTGAAGACGGCGAGCACGATAGGCCCGAGTTCCTTCTCGATCGTGGCGACCGTCCTTGCCATGCGCGGCTCGTCGGTGACATCACAGGGAAAGGCCGTGACACTGCCCGGCATCTGCGCGGTTTCGACGACAAGCGTGTCGATCGGATCGTCGTCGAGCGCCGTCACCGCGACGGTATAGCCCTGGGCAGCAAGATCCCTGGCCAGCGAACGGCCAATGCCGCTGCTGCCGCCCGTGATCCAGGCGACGCCGTGCTTCGGATTGGCCCGATAGAGTGTCATGCTGCGCCCTGTCGACTTGCTCGTACCTTGCTCTAGCGATGAAGAAATCGAATGAAAAGAGTGCTTTCATCACAGTGAGGAAATGAACTGTGGCGCATGAAGGCGATATTGAGAAGCGTCGGCCGCGATAACAATGCCGCAAATGCGACTGGTCCAGACAAATTCTTGCCTTGAAACCGAAGCTTCGGGTTTCTACGGTTTCGGCACAGCTGCACAAGGAATCCTGAATGCCCCGTTCTGTGATCGACGCGATCGGCAACACGCCTCTGATCCGCCTCAACAAAGCGTCTGAACAAACCGGCTGCGAGATCCTGGGCAAGGCCGAGTTCATGAATCCAGGCCAGTCGGTCAAGGATCGCGCCGGCTTGTTCATCATCCGCGACGCCGAGCAGCGCGGGCTGCTGAAGCCCGGCGGTGTGATCGTCGAGGGAACGGCCGGCAATACCGGTATCGGGCTGACGCTGGTCGCCAAGGCGCTGGGATACCGCACGGTCATCGTCATTCCAGACACGCAGAGCCAGGAAAAGAAGGACACCATCAGACTGCTCGGCGCCGAGCTGATCGAGGTGCCTGCGGTACCTTACAAGAATCCCAACAATTACGTGAAATTGTCGGGGCGGCTGGCCGAGCAGATGGCGCGGACGGAGCCGAACGGCGCCATCTGGGCCAACCAGTTCGACAATGTCGCCAACCGTGACGGCCATATCCGCACCACGGCGGAAGAGATCTGGAACCAGACCGGCGGCAAGGTCGACGGCTTTGTCTCGGCGGTCGGCTCGGGTGGAACGCTGGCCGGCGTCGCCTTCGGATTGAGGGCCAGGCGCGAGGACGTCAAGATCGCGCTCGCCGATCCGCTGGGAGCCGCGCTCTACAGTTTCTACACCAGCGGTGAGTTGAAGTCCGAAGGCAGCTCGATCACTGAAGGCATCGGGCAGGGGCGCATCACCGCCAATCTCGATGGCTTCACGCCGGATTTTTCGTTCCAGATCCCGGACGAAGATGCGCTGCCGATCGTCTTCGACCTGATCCAGGAAGAAGGACTTTGCGTCGGCGGCTCGACCGGCATCAACATTGCCGGCGCGATCCGGCTGGCGCGCGAACTGGGCCCCGGCCACACCGTCGTGACTGTTCTTTGCGACTATGGCACGCGCTATCAATCGAAGCTGTTCAACCCGGAATTCCTGCGCGAGAAGAACCTGCCGATACCGGGCTGGATGGAGCAGCGGAGCACGATTTCTGTGCCGTTCGAAAAGGTCGGTTGATGGCGCACAGGACCGAAGCGCTGTTTCGCGACGACGCCTATCTGCGGACAGCGGACGCCACAATCATTGCCGTCAACGACCGCGGCGGCATCATTTTCGACCGGACGATCTTCTACGCCACATCGGGCGGCCAGCCGGGCGATATCGGTCATCTGGAGCGCGCCGACGGCAGCCGCATCGCCATCGCCGCCACCATTACGGGCGAGACCAAGGACGAGATCATCCATGTCCCGGCGTTGGAGCAGAGGGTTCTAGAGGTCGGTGAACGCTTGAGCCTGGCGATCGACTGGGAGCGCCGGCATCTTTTGATGCGCATGCACGCGGCCTGCCACCTGCTCACTGTGGTCTGCCCGTTCCCGATCACCGGTGCGTCCGTTTCCGAGGATGACAGCCGCGTCGATTTCGATATTCCCGACGCCAGCTTCACCAGGGAAGACGTAACGGCGAGCCTGATGGATCTGGTGCGGGCCGATCACCCGATCTTCACCAGGCTGATCAGCGACGAAGAACTGGCCGCCAACCCGGGCCTGGTGAAATCCAAGAATGTCCGGCCGCCGATTGGCACCGGTAAGATCCGCCTGGTCTGCATCGGTGACAACGCTTCGGTCGATAGCCAGCCCTGTGGCGGCACCCATGTCAAAAGCACCGGTGAGGTCGGCGAAATCCATATCGGCAAGATCGAGAAGAAGGGCCGTGAAAACAGACGCTTCCGCATCCGCTTCGGCCCGATGCCGGCGACCTGATGCATGTCGCCCAAGAAAGTGGCCTCGATGTTGGGTCAACGACATGCATGAGAACAAAGACTTAAGCGCGTCGCTTGAATCCGCTTCAACGCGACGCACTTTAATTGGACAATCACCGCCAAACGGCGAGCAGGAGAAAAAATGGCCGAGGACAGTCCTTTCACCGTCGACGCGGATTGGCTGCAGCAGCGCCTCGGCGAGCCGGGCCTGACGATCATCGACGCATCCTGGTATCTGCCGGCGCAAAAGCGCGATGCGCGCGGCGAATACGGCGCGGCCCACATTCCGGGCGCACGATTTCTGGACCAGGACGCGGTTTCGGACCCGGATTCGCCGCTGCCGCATACGCTGCCGTCACCGCAGCATTTTGCCCAGTATGTCGGATCGATGGGCGTTTCGGCCGACGACACCATCATCATCTATGATGGTCCGGGCTTCTTCTCGGCTCCTCGGGCGTGGTGGATGTTCCGGGTGATGGGCGTGTTCCAGACCTATATTCTGGACGGCGGTTTCGATGGCTGGAAAGCGGCCGGCCGGCCGGTAACGGCCGAACCGACCAGGATCGCGCCAAGTGTGTTTCATGCCGATTTCGACGCCGGTCGCGTCGCCAGCCTCGCCGACATGCGCCGGATCGTCGATACCGGGGAAAGCCAGATCGCCGACGCCCGTGGACCGGGCCGCTTTGCCGGCACGGAGCCCGAACCCCGCGCCGGTATCCGCTCTGGCCATATGCCTGGCGCGCGCAATCTGCCCTACTCGGCGCTGTCGGCAAACGGCGAGCTCTTGTCGAAGGACCGCTTGCGCAAGGTGATCGAGGCGGCCGGCATCGATCTGTCGAAACCCGTCATCACCTCGTGTGGTTCGGGCATTACAGCCGCGGTGGCGACGCTGGCGCTGGAAACGCTTGGCCATACCGACAACAAACTTTACGACGGCTCGTGGACGGAGTGGGGTGGGCTCTCCGACACGCCGGTCGTGACCGGCAAGGAATGAAGACGATGGAAAACGGTGCGCTGGAAGACATCGATGTCACGGTCACGTTCCTCGAAATGCATGTGCCTCCAGCCTATTCGCCGCCGGTGCCCTACAACCGTCAGGTCGCCCTGCTGAAGACCAAGGACATTCCCCTGCATTTCTACCGCTATTTGATGGATCGGGTGGGACGCAAATGGCACTGGGTGAACGTGCTGAGGCTGGATGACGAGGAGCTTTCGGCCGGCATCCACCGCGAGGACCGTGACATCAGAGTGCTCTACCTCGACGGCGCGCCGGCCGGCTTCTTCGACCTCAAGCCGCATCTGCCGGAAGAAGTCGAGCTCGCCTATTTCGGCATGATGGAACATGCGACCGGGCAAGGCATCGGCCGCTGGTTCCTGGGGGCGGCGATCGCAGCGGCGTGGTCGTACGGGCCGAAGCGGGTGACCGTGCAGACCTGCACACTCGATCATCCGGCGGCTTTGCCGCTCTACCAGAAGCTCGGCTTTGCGCCGGTGGCGCAAAAGAAGGAAATCGTGCATCCGCTGCCTTTCGGAGAACGCTCGGCCAGCGTCATGAGGCCGTGACATCAGCCAAAAATTCGAAGCATCCGTCACTGCGCAGGAATCGGGTGGGAAGCGTGGACTTGAGGGCATAATTTCCGGTGGACAACACCGGAGATCCCACCATGACCATTCAGTTCAAAGCGCTGCCGACCGAAAATGTCAGGGCATTGCAGCACGGCGGCTCGGATGCCTACGGCCAAACGCCCGAACGAAAGATTTCCGACGGCGATGGCATGCCTTGTCGGCACTGTCTGAAGAACATCGCCGCTGGCGACGTTTACCTCGTTCTGGCCTATCGGCCATTCCCGGAGCTTCAGCCTTATGCCGAAACCGGGCCGATCTTCTTGCATGCCGAAGAATGCGACCGCGCCGCCGAGAGCGAGGTGCTGCCCGAGATCCTGGAAAGCCCTGACTATATCGTGCGCGGCTACGGCAGGGACAATCGTATCGTCTACGGCAGCGGCGGCGTCATTCCGACCGCAGCAATTACAGCGCGGGCCGAGGCCCTCTTCGAGAGCGACGATATCGCCTACGTTCATGTCCGCTCGGCACGCAACAATTGCTACCAGTGTCGCATCGAGCGCGTCTGAGGCATTGGAACGCTGGGCGAGGGCTTGTCGTACTCCCGTCGCACAATCGCGCTAGAAAGCGATTGTCGATCGATTTGCCGACCGCGGATGAACCGGCGGCAAATCTCGATATCGAGGAAGCGGGGCTTTGGCTCCGCTTTTTTGTTGCCCAGCCTCGCGCTCAAGAAAACCTTCACGCCCAAGAAAAAACCCGCCGGCAAGAACCGGCGGGCTGACGGAGGAATTCTGAAGAAGAATCAGGCCGCGAGAACGGCTTTCGGCTCAACCAGTTCGTAGCCGAGCGCCTCGGCGACCGCGCGGTTGGTGATCTTGCCCTTGTGGACATTGAGGCCATTGCGCAGATGGTGGTCATCGACCAGCGCCTTCAGGCCCTTGTCGGCAAGCTGCAGGCCATAATGAAGCGTCGCGTTGTTGAGCGCGTGGGCCGACGTCACCGGTACCGCGCCGGGCATGTTGGCTACGCAGTAATGGATGACACCGTCAACCTCGTAGGTCGGGTCGGCATGGGTGGTGGCGTGCGAGGTCTCGAAGCAGCCGCCCTGGTCGATGGCGACGTCGACCAGCACGGAACCCTTCTTCATGCCGGACAGCATTTCGCGCGTGACGAGCTTCGGCGCCGCAGCGCCGGGGATCAGCACGGCGCCGACGACGATGTCGGCCGAGAAGCACTCTTCCTCGAGCGCCTCGACGGTCGAGTAACGGGTGTGCACGCGGCCGGTGAAGAGGTCGTCGAGCTGGCGCAGGCGCGGGATCGAGCGATCGATGATGGTGACGTCGGCACCAAGCCCCACCGCCATCCTGGCAGCATGCAGGCCTACGACGCCGCCGCCGAGCACGGTGACCTTGCCGGGCAGCACGCCGGGCACGCCGCCGAGCAGCACGCCGCGGCCGCCATTGGCCTTCTGCAGCGCCGTGGCACCAGCCTGGATCGACAGTCGTCCGGCGACTTCCGACATCGGCGCCAACAGCGGCAGGCCACCACGGTCGTCGGTCACGGTCTCGTAGGCTATTGCTGTCACGCCGGAAGCGAGCAGGCCCTTGGTCTGCTCCGGATCCGGAGCCAGGTGAAGATAGGTATAGAGAATCTGGCCTTCGCGAAGCTGCGCCCATTCGTTGGGCTGCGGCTCCTTGACCTTGACGATCATGTCCGACTTGGCGAACACATCGGCAGCCGTCTTGGCGATTGTCGCACCGGCAGCGCGATAGGCATTGTCATCGGCGCCGATGCCGGCGCCGGCGCCGGTCTCGACCAGCACTTCATGGCCGTGGGCGACATATTCGCGGACCGAGCCGGGCGTGAGGCCGACGCGATATTCGTGGTTCTTGATTTCCTTGGGGCAGCCGACGCGCATTTTCTTCTCCTGATCCGGCCCTTTTGGGCTCGTTCCCTGTATAGGTGGAGTGAACCACGAATCGCTGCGCAGGTGTTTGCGAATGCGCTTGCGCGAACAGCCAAGTTTCGATAATCGTTGCGCGAAATAGTGGGATATTCGCAGGATTCACGAAAAATGCCGCTCGACAGGATTGATATCGCCATTCTCGAGACTTTGCAGAAGGATGGCAGGATACCCAATGCTGCACTGGCCGAGAAGGTTGGCCTGTCGCAGTCAGCCTGTTCGCGCCGGCTCGACAATCTGGAGAAATCCGGAACCATCCGTGGCTACCATGCCCGGCTGTCCAATGCCGCACTGGGCCACCAGATGACGGCGATCGTGCATATTTCCCTGTCGGGACAGTTCGAGAAAACGCTGTCGGATTTCGAGGCGGCGATCAAGCGCTGCCCCAACGTGCTGTCCTGCCATCTGATGTCAGGCGAATATGATTACATCCTGCGCATCGCGGCCAAGGATCTGGTGGACTATGAGCGCATCCACAAGGAATGGCTGTCGGCGATGCCGCATGTGACCAAGATCAACTCGTCATTCGCCTTGCGTGAGATCGTCGATCGCACGGCGATGGGCATGAAGCCGGAAATGGCTTAACGCCAAAGGCATACCCGGACGTCCTTCCCAACATAGCATGCCCCTTCGCGGCGAAGGTCTTTCCAGCGTTCGTCACCGTGAGTTTCGGAAACGTCCGAGTTGCCATAGCCTTCCCAAAGATCACCATCCTTGTAGACAACTGCCCAGTAGTCTTTGGACATTTCACCAGCCCCACTATGCGTATCAGGATAGTCGATACCTGCAAAAACTTGCCGAGGCCCCTGGATATTAAAATCGCCGCCGTTCTCGATTTGATAGTAGCATCTTCCGGATATGCGAGTCTGACCGTCAACAGTAAGCAGGCAGCGGCCCCATTTATAGCCGCTCGGCAAACGATGCTGTAGTTGCGCCTGCGAAGGCGAAACGGAAAACGCAATTGCTAGGGCAGCCGCTATGGTTCGTCCGACCATCTTATCCTCCGTTGTGACGCAGCCAATCCTAGGAGCTACCGGACACTGTTGGATCCGCCCGGAGCGCATGTCGAAACGCCGCGGCATGGTTCCCTTAAAGATCAGACTATTTATCGACCAAATCGGATTTTTGTCACATGACATTTGCGCTGCTTCGCAGCGGAACAGAAATCCAGCCGGTCTCATTTTCCAAACAGGCTCTTAGGCCTCGGTGACGATCCGATCCATCGGGATGTCGTGCGGCTGCGGGTAGATGGTGGCGATACGCTGCAACTCATAGCCGACGCCGATCACCAGCGGCTTGAACGGCATCGCCGCCAGCGTGCGATCGAAGAACCCGCCGCCATAGCCCAGGCGGTAGTTTCTAGGATCGATGCCGACGATTGGCGCAATGACGATGTCCGGCAGCACCGGATCGCCCTCGGCCGGGATCGGGATGTTCCAGACACCTTTTTCCAGCCGGTCGCCCGGCGCGTAGGCGCGAAAGATAAGCGGCTGACCTTTCTCGATGACGACGGGCAGGGCGGTGCGGCCGCCGCGCGCATTGACGGACGCCATCCATGGCCGCAGGTCCGGCTCACCGCGAAACGGCCAGTAAAGACTGACCATGCGGCCGGCGATCTCGCCGACGATTGCGTCGAGACCTTCCGCAATGCGCTGCGACATCACCGTTCGCGCGTCGGCCGAAACGGCGAGACGCGCGGCGATCAGGCGTTCGCGCTCGGCCTTGCGCCAGCGCCGGACGTCGGTCCAGTCGGTTAGTGGTGTCTGAAACGCGGGATCGAGTTCATGCATGAAGCAGGGAGGAGAGGCATATTGCGCCGGACCTTGGTCGTCATGATTGCTAGCCATGCTTTACCTCATCGCGTATTTGATCACGCTATACCTCGTGACACGATACGACATGTGCGTTCACGACATAGAACGACGAGTCTCAGGCACCACCCCCGCGTTGCTGCGATGCACAAAAGTACCTACATCTAGCCTAGGCAATCTTGCCCGTTAGCGGTGAATGAGATGAACCAGGCCAGCCATCATGTCGTTGTTGTCGGCGCAGGTTTCGGCGGTCTCGAATTCACCCGAGCGCTTGCCGGTGCGCCGGTCAGCATCACCATGATCGACAAGCGTAATCATCACCTCTTCCAGCCGCTGCTCTACCAGGTGGCGACCACGGCGCTGGCGACGTCCGAAATTGCATGGCCGGTCCGCCACCTCCTGCGCAAGCGCAAGGATGTGACGACGCTGCTTGCCAATGTCGTCGGTGTCGACCGTGCCGGCAAACGCGTGCTGCTCGATGATGGCAATGCTGTCGCCTACGACACCCTGCTGCTCGCCACCGGTGCGCGCCACGCCTATTTCGGCCACGACGAATGGGAACCTTTCGCGCCGGGCCTGAAGACGCTGGAGGATGCCACCACGGTTCGGCGGCGCATTCTGCTGGCCTTCGAGAAGGCCGAGCGGGAGATCGATCCCGTCAAGCGCCAGGCGCTGCTGACCATTGCGATCGTCGGTGGCGGGCCGACCGGCGTCGAGCTTGCCGGCACCATCGTCGAACTGGCGCATGACACGCTGCGCGGTGAATTCCGCAACATCGATACACGGCAAACGCGTGTCGTGCTGATCGAGGCCGGCGACCGAATCCTGGCCAATTTCGCACCGAAACTTTCCGACTACGCGATGAAGGCGCTCGAGCGGCTCGGTGTGACCATCGAACTCGGCAGGGCTGTTACGCGGTGCGACGCCGAAGGCGTCGTCTTCGGCGACAAGCACTTGTCGGCAGGCACAATCCTGTGGGCAGCGGGCGTCGCCGCCTCGCCGGCCGCCGAGTGGCTCGGCGCGGCGGCGGATCGGGCAGGCAGGGTGCTCGTCGAGCCTGACTTGAGCGTGCCGGGCAGCCCGGAGATTTTCGTCGTCGGCGATGCCGCGCATGTGCTGCGGCCGGACGGGCGGCCCGTTCCCGGCGTGGCGCCGGCCGCCAAACAGCAGGGCCGCCATGTTGCCGCCACGCTGAAGGCGCGGCTTGCCGGCGACACCAGCCCACGGCCGTTCCGCTACCGGCATGACGGCGACCTCGCCACGATCGGCAAGCGCGCCGCCGTGATCGATTTCGGCTGGATCAAGCTGACCGGCTGGGCGGCATGGTGGCTGTGGGGCATAGCCCACATCTATTTCCTGATCGGCTTTCGCAACCGGCTTGCGGTTTCACTAAGCTGGCTATGGATCTACGCGACGGGCCAGCGCAGCGCGCGGCTGATCACCCAGGGCGACGACGACAAGGGCTGACTTCTTCTCCCCAGACCGTTCATCCGCACGTCATCTGTTGCTGATCGAGTGGCGGCGTTATGCGCTCGACTTCTTGAATGGACTCGGATGGGTTTCAGCGCCAAGTTCGCTGCGGGGCAGGGCTTGTCACTTTGTCGAAGGAGAAAACATGTCTCGACTGCTCCATCCTGTCTCCCGCCGCGATCTCCTTGGCGGTGCCGCCGCCGCAGGAGCGATGATCATGTTGCATCCGTTCTCCGCCCGCGCCCAGGCCAACCAGGCCCATCTTCGGATCATGGAAACCACCGACATCCATGTGAACGTGCTGCCTTACGATTACTACGCCGACAAAGCGAACGACACGATGGGCCTGTCGCGCACGGCTTCCCTGATCGACGCAGTGCGCAAGGAAGCCGTCAATTCGATGCTCATCGACAATGGCGACCTGCTGCAGGGCAATCCGATGGGCGACTACATCGCCTATGAGAGGGGCATGAAGGACGGCGACCTGCATCCGATCATGAAGGCCATGAACCTGCTCGGCTATGAATGCTCGACGCTGGGCAACCACGAGTTCAACTACGGCCTGTCGTTCATGGACAAGGTGCTGGCTGGCGCCAATTTCCCCTTTGTCTGCGCCAATTTGATCCGTGGCACCGAGCTTGCCGCGAACCCACGCGACGACAAGCTTTATCTCAAGCCCTATGTCATCCTCGACAGGAAGATCAAGGACGGGTCAGGCGCCGAGCAGCCGATCAGGATCGGCATCATCGGCTTCGTGCCGCCGCAGATCATGGTCTGGGATCTCAAGAATCTGGAGGGCAACGTCAAGACGCGCGACATCGTCCAGGCGGCCAAGGCCTGGGTGCCGCAGATGAAGGAGGAAGGCGCCGACATCGTGATTGCGCTCTCGCATTCCGGCATCGACGTGAAGCAGGGCGACATGATGGAAAACGCATCGTTCTTCGTCGCCGGTGTCGACGGAATCGATGCGCTATTCACCGGCCACCAACATCTGGTTTTTCCCGGCAAGAAGGACTTCCAGTCGCTGGACGGCGTCGACACGCAAAAAGGCACGCTGCAGGGCAAGCCCGCCGTGATGGGCGGCTTCTGGGGCTCGCATATGGGGTTGGTCGACCTGATGCTGGAGCGCGACGGGTCGAGATGGAAGGTCGTTTCCGCCACCTCCGAGGCGCGGCCGATCTTCGAACGCGTGGACAACAAGGCCAAGCCGATCGTCCCCGACGACAAGCGCATCATCGCGGCACTCGAACAGGACCACCAGGCAACTCTGGCCTATGTGCGCCGCCCCGTCGGCAAGACCTCGGCGCCGCTCTATTCCTATTTCGCGCTGGTCGCCGACGATCCGTCGGTGCAGGTCGTCAGCCAGGCGCAGACCTGGTACCTGAAGGATATTCTCAAGAACACGCAATGGAAGGACGTGCCGCTGCTGTCGGCCGCCGCACCCTTCAAGGCCGGCGGACGCAGCGGCGCCGACTACTATACCGACGTGCCGGCGGGCGACATCGCCATCAAGAACGTCGCCGATCTCTACCTCTACCCGAACACCGTGCGGGCCGTCGAAATCACCGGCGCACAGGTGAAGGAGTGGCTGGAAATGTCGGCCGGCATCTTCAACCGGATCGAACCGGGCAAGGCCGACCAGGCCCTCATCAACACCGACTTCCCGTCCTACAATTTCGACGTCATCGACGGCGTGACCTACAAGATAGACCTGTCGCAGCCGCCGAAATACGATGCCAAGGGCGGACTGGCGAATGCCGGCGCCAATCGCATCGTCGACTTGATGTTTGGCGGCAAGCCAATTGATCCCAAACAGAAATTTGTCGTTGCGACCAACAACTACCGTGCCGGCGGTGGCGGCAATTTCCCCGACATCAATGCCTCGAAGATCATCTACGAGGCGCCGGACACCAATCGCGACGTCATCGTTCGCTACATCGTGAGCGAGGGCACGATCAATCCGTCGGCGGACGGCAACTGGTCGTTCGCGCCGCTGCCTGGAACCAGCGTCGTGTTCGAGACCGGCGCTAAGGCAAAGGATTTCATTACCGAGGTGAGGTCGCTGAAGATCGAGCCGGTAGGAGAGGGCGAAGCGGGATTTGCGAAATACCGAATCCTTCTCTGACCGTCGGCATAGGTCCGCGCCGGTACGGCAGCGTGGATCTATGCCTTGTAGACCACCTGGCGCACGTCGATATAGCTGGCGCGGAAGCCGGCCTCGCAATAATGCAGGTAGAATTCCCAGAGCTTCTTGAAGCGGTCGTCGAAGCCGAGCGGGACGATCTTTTCCCATGACGCCCAGAACCGGTTGCGCCATTCGGCGAGCGTGCGCGCGTAGTCGTCCGGAAACACCCGCTCGCGCAGATGGGCAAGCCCATGATCGTTGCCGAGTGCCTTCAGGATCGACGGCGTCGGCAGCATGCCACCCGGAAAAACATAGCGCTGGATGAAATCCGGCCTTGCGCGATACGTGTCGTAGGCGGCTTCGTTGATGGTGATGATCTGCAGGCCCGCGGTGCCGCCGGGCCTCAGGCAGGCTTTCATCTTGCCGAAGAACACCGGCCAGTACTTCTCGCCGACCGCCTCGAACATCTCGATCGAGGCGATGCGGTCGTAGGTGCCGGTTTCGTCGCGATAGTCCTGCAGCTTGATGTCGACCTTGTCGGCAAGCCCGGCCTTGGCGAGGCGCGCCTTGGCGAAGTCGTGCTGCTCGCGGCTGATCGTCAGCCCGGTCACACGGCAGCCGATCTCGCGAGCCGCGAATTCGGCGAAGCCGCCCCAGCCGCAGCCGATCTCCAGCACGTGATCCTTCGGCCCGATCCCCGTATCCTTGGCCAGTGCGCGATATTTGGCGGCCTGGGCGCTTTCGAGGTCGTTGGCGCCGGTGGCATAGAGTGCCGAGGAATAGGTCATGCTCGGATCGAGCCATTCCTTGTAGAAGGCGTTGCCGAGATCGTAATGCGCCGAAATATTGCGCTTCGAGCCGGTGCGCGTGTTCTCGTTGAACCAATGCCGGATGCGCTGGACGGTGTTGATGAGCCAGCTGGCGCCGCCCGCAACACGTTCGCCGATCGCCGAATTGATCACGAACAGCTCCAGGAAGCTGGTGACGTCAGGGCTTTCCCAATCGCCGTCCATGTAGGATTCGGCAAGGCCGATCGTGCCGCCGGAAAAGGCACGGCCGGGCAAGCGCCAGTTCTTGAGCACCAGTTCGGCGTCCGGGCCTGGTCCCTTGCCACCGACCAGGACGGCGCGTCCGTCCGGCATCCTGACCTTCAGCGATCCCCGCGGCAGGTTCATCGCCGCCGACAGCACCATGCGCGCCTTCGCCGGCAAGCCCTTGACGATCTCAGCGAAATTGAATTCGTCCAGCCTGACCGCGTCGCTCAACGCCAGACCATGATGTTCCTTGTTTGTCATCTCACGCCCCTGCGCTTCCGCGGCGTCGGCGCAAATTGCCGAGCCTCGGTTCTCGCGGTTCATTCGCCGGGTTCGAACGCCATTGCCTGATCCCGGCTGTTGACCGGTTTCGGCGACAGGAGGGCTCGAACGAAAGCGCGCGCCCTTTAACCAGAGCTTCAGCGCTACCCAGTGAATCCCTGCGACAATCTTCCACGTCATGAGGGGGAACATCAAGAGGCAGGCTGCAAGCCGGGCTGTGCCAAGTGGAGGCGCTCGCCGTCGTGGATCTGGCTTCTACACAGCAAAGGCCGAACACGCCTAAAACGCCTATGGTTGCAACCGTGCTTGTGCGATAGCTTTGGCCATGCGTTATGTGATCGTCATTGCTGCCATCACCTTTTTCCTGATCTGGGACGGCCTCTACAATCAGGGCCGGTATCTCGACACGGCGGTAAGGGGTGTCACGCACGTCGTGCGATCCGTCACCGGCGAGAGCTAGCGCCCATCCGCATGAGGCGCTGCCGCGACATCCTTGTCGATTGACGCGGCCGTCCTGTCGTCACAAAAGACCCCGGCGCTTAATGCATGTCGTCCAAAAGTGGCCCGGTCTTGGGGCAACGACATGCATAGAGACAAAGACCCGAAGCGCGTCGCCCGACGCGCTTTCGATCGAGGAGGCGGCGTTGATCCGGCATATCGTTTTCTTCAGCGCGCGGCGTAAAGAGGATGTGGAGGCCGTTCGCACCGGCCTGCAGGCGCTCGGCAACATTCCCCATTCCAGCCTCTTCGAGGTGACCATCAACACAAAGGTGGACCCGCTGTCGGACGAGATCGATGTGGTCGTCTATGCCGAGTTCGCCGATGACGCGGCGTTGGCCGCCTACAAGGCGCACCCGCTCTATGGGCAGACGACCAGCAAGGTCAAACCATTGCGCGAGCTGCGTTATTCCGCCGATGTCGTGGCCGGCGCCTGATTGAGACTTGAACCGGTTTGCGGAATGATGCACATCGCGCCTGCATGAATCGAACAACAGCCGCCGGCACTCATCCGCTCGATCATCTGGTGCTGCCGACACAGAACCTCGATGTGGCACGAGCCCGGCTTACCGCGCTTGGCTTCGTGGTTGCCCCGACCGGCATTCATCCCTTCGGGACCGAAAACTGTTGTGTTTTCCTCGCCGACGGCACCTATCTCGAGCCGCTCGTGGTCGGCGACGAACAGGCCGCGACGGCGGCCATTGCCAAGGGCAATGTTTTCGTCGCGCGCGACCGTATCTATCGCAACAGGCACGGTGACGAGGGGTTTTCCGCCGTGGTCCTGGGGACCAGCAACGCAGATGCCGACCAGGCACGCTATGTCGAAGCCGGCATCTCCGCGGGAGACATGCTGGGCTTTTCGCGCGCGTTCACCGACACGGCGGGTAAAAGCGACATTGCATCGTTCAAGCTCGCCTTTGCATCCGATAGCAACGCTACGGATGCTTTCCTGTTTGCCTGCGAACGGGTCAACGCGCCGAAAGTGGATCGGACGGCCTTGCAGGCGCACGCTAACGGCGCCACGGGAATTGTCGAGATCGTGGCGGTCAGCGACCGGCCCGCCGAGCAGCGCCGGCTGATCTCCTTGGCGGTGGACGATCCGGCCGCCAGCGGGCAAGGCGGCGCGTTTCACTTGCCGAATGTAACCTTGAGTGTGCTTGCCCCGACGTCTTTCACCGCACGCTTTGGCTTGCCTGCCGACGCGCCGACGGACCTGCGCTTCGCCGCCGTGGTCTTTTCGGTCCGCAGCGCCGATATCGCCTCGAGGCTGCTTGCAGCCAACTCCGTCAAACACGATATAGCGGGCAATGATATTGTCGTGCAGCCGGCATCCGGACAGGGCGCGGCTTTCATCTTCCGGGAGATCCAATGAGCAAGCCCCTGGCGCCCAATTCGTCGGTAACCGTCGGCAATGTCGTCTTCGATAACAACGCGGCCTTGTCGCTGATCGCTGGTCCTTGCCAGTTTGAATCGCGCCAGCATGCCTTCGACATGGCCGGCGCGCTGAAGGAACTGACCGGAAAACTTGGAATAGGCCTCGTCTACAAGACCAGCTACGACAAGGCCAACCGCACCTCGCTGTCGGCGACGCGCGGCGCGGGCATGGAAGCGGCACTTCCCGTCTTCGACGAACTGCGCAAGGAATTTTCGCTGCCGGTGCTGACCGATGTCCACACCGAGGAACAGTGCGCGATCGTCGCGCCGCATGTCGATGTCCTGCAGATTCCGGCCTTCCTGTCGCGCCAGACCGACATGCTGGTCGCCGCCGCCAGGACCGGCAAGGTGATCAACGTGAAGAAGGGGCAGTTCCTGGCTCCCTGGGACATGAAGAACGTGGTTGCCAAGATCACCGGTTCCGGCAACGCCAATGTTTTGACCACGGAACGCGGCGCGTCGTTCGGCTACAACACGCTGGTGTCCGACATGCGCGCTCTGCCTATCATGGCCGAGATCGGCGCGCCGGTGATCTTCGACGCCACGCATTCGGTTCAGCAGCCAGGCGGGCAGGGCGGCTCTTCTGGCGGCGAGCGCCGCTTTGTCGAGACGCTGGCCCGGGCGGCTGTCGCCGTCGGTGTGGCCGGTGTGTTCATCGAGACCCACCAGGATCCGGACAATTCGACCTCTTCCGATGGCCCGAACATGGTGCCGCTGAAGGATATGCCGGCACTGCTGGAAAGACTCATGGCATTCGATCGTATCGCCAAGGGTCACTGAAGCGTCCTACGGGCGTTCCCGCGTCGGTTACTGACAATGGCCCCATGGCCCCGGCGCTTGTGGAAGACATAAGCCGGCTGTACGCTCGCCTCGCAAATGAGCGTTTTGGCAGGAGGAAGCCATGTCTGTCGCCCGCGTCACCGAAATCACCTCATCGTCGAAGAAGAGCTTTCAGGACGCCATCGAGAAGGGGATTGCGCGTGCCGCAAAGACCTTGAAGAACGTCGAAGGCGCCTGGATCCAGGACCAGAAGATCGTCGTCGAGGACGGCAAGATCGCTGCCTATCGCGTCAACATGAAGGTCACCTTCATCCTCGCGGACTAACCGGCTGCCGCCGAAAAAGTCGGGAACTTTMGCCCGCGCCCCTCATTGTCAAAGCATGGATCAACGACAATGAGGAGCACATCATGACAACCCAGACAGGCCACACCGAAGCCATYGCCGCTTCGCGCGTCATCCGCACGTCCGTCTACAACACCGAGGGCAGGAGCATCGGCAGCATCGAGGACATCATGCTCGATAAGACCTCGAACGGCATCATGTTCGCGGTGATCGGCTTCGGCGGTTTTCTCGGCATCGGCGAGAAGTACCACGCCATTCCGTGGGCCAGCCTCGACTATGACGAGGACAAGGGTGGCTATGTCGTTCCGTTCTCCAAGGAACAGCTGAAGGCAGCACCCGCTTATTCGATCAATGAACTGGCCGGCGCGGATGGCGAGACGGCGCGCGACGCGTCCTATGATTACTACAAGGTCACGCCTTACTGGCATTGACGCCTGCAAACAAAAGGCCCCGTTCAGACGGGGCCTTTTGGATTCGATGCAGCGCCTATTCGCTGACATGCAAGGCCGGTAGCGGCCCTGCTGCCTTGGGTGGCGATTGCTGATTGTCGCACGACGTCAGAAACGCCGCCGCGATCAGGAACAGACTCACGATACCACTCAACTGGGACATGGCGAAACTCCTCCTGTTTCGCCCCGCGCACCCGCACCATAGCCGGAAGTACATCCGCCGCACATGACTTATGATGACAGCGATTTGCGCTTCGTGAATCGCCTGATGCATATCGCCACAAAGTAGTCCCCGGTTTTGAGACACCGCATGCGGCGCCTGACTCCGTTCAGGCGCGGCGCGCGTTCGGCTGACGCCACGGCAATAATTGCGACCGGGCCGATTGCCTTTTGCGGCACTTTGGCTAAGACGTGCGCGACCCTTCTTCAGATCAATCGAGGACATCGCAATGACCGCCATCATCGACATTGTCGGGCGTGAAATCCTGGACAGCCGTGGAAATCCGACCGTCGAGGTCGATGTCGTTCTCGAAGATGGCTCGATGGGCCGCGCTGCGGTGCCGTCGGGCGCCTCGACCGGCGCCCACGAGGCCGTCGAACTGCGCGACGGCGGCGCCCGCTATCTCGGCAAGGGCGTGCTCAAGGCTGTCGAAGCCGTGAATGGCGAGCTGTTCGAGGCGATCGGCGGCATGGAAGCCGAAAACCAGATCCATATCGACCAGACCATGATCGAGCTCGACGGAACGCCCAACAAGAGCCGGCTCGGCGCCAACGCCATCCTTGGCGTCTCGCTGGCCGTGGCCAAGGCCGCGGCCGATGCCGCCGGCCTGCCGCTCTACCGTTATGTCGGCGGTACCAAGGCGCATGTCCTGCCGGTGCCGATGATGAACATCATCAATGGCGGCGCCCATGCCGACAACCCGATCGACTTCCAGGAATTCATGATCCTGCCGATCGGCGCGCCGACGCTGCGCGAAGGTGTTCGCTGGGGTTCGGAAATCTTCCACACGCTGAGGAAGAAACTGAAGGATGCCGGCCACAACACCAATGTCGGCGACGAGGGCGGCTTTGCCCCGAACCTGAAGAGCGCGCCTGTGGCGCTCGACTTCATCATGGAATCGATCGAGAAAGCCGGCTTCAAGCCCGGCGAAGAGATCGCGCTCGGCCTCGACTGCGCCGCGACCGAGTTCTTCAAGGACGGCAACTACGTCTACGAGGGCGAGAAGAAGACCCGCGATCCCAAGGCCCAGGCCAAGTACCTGGCCAAGCTCGCCGCCGACTATCCGATCATCTCGATCGAGGACGGCCTTGCCGAGGACGACTGGGAAGGCTGGAAGTATCTGACCGACTTGATCGGGAAGAAGACCCAGCTGGTCGGCGACGACCTGTTCGTCACCAACACGGCACGGCTGCGTGACGGCATCCGCATGGGCGTCGCCAATTCGATCCTGGTCAAGGTCAACCAGATCGGTTCGTTGACGGAAACGCTCGACGCCGTCGAGACCGCGCACAAGGCCGGCTACACCGCCGTCATGTCGCACCGCTCGGGCGAAACCGAGGATTCGACCATCGCCGATCTCGCCGTTGCCACCAATTGCGGACAGATCAAGACCGGCTCGCTGTCGCGCTCGGACCGCATGGCCAAGTACAACCAGCTGATCCGCATCGAGGAAGAACTCGGCAAGCAGGCGAGCTACGCCGGCAAGTCAGTGGTCAAGGGCTGATCCGGAAAACACCCAGGCATGGGATATCGATGAAGGGCGGGAGCATTCCCGCCCTTTTTCATTTCGGTCTCGCGCAGCCGGTCATCCGTAACCGTCCGTTAAGCACAATCGGGCGAAAAAGATGGGGAGCCGTAGGAGTTCGCGGCCGCGAGGACTTGGATATGTGGACGCGTCAGCACAAGCAGAGAAACACCGGCCGGTTGATCATTCCCTCGCTCTGCGTGGCGTTCCTCGCCTATTTCGGCTTTCATGCCTACCATGGCGAATTCGGCATCAACTCGAAATATCAGCTGGAAGCCCAGACGGTTGCGCTGCAAGGTCAGCTCGACGCGATCAAGGCACGCCGGATGGAGCTCGAACGGCGCGTTCGGCTCATGCATGAAGGGTCGATCGAGAAGGACATGCTCGACGAGCAGGCGCGCAAGGCGCTCAATCTGTCCCAGGCTGACGAAATCACCATCATGTTGCCGGTCTCGGCGAAGTAACCAGTTTTCAGTTAATAGCCAATATTTTCAATGATTTTAATCGCTTAGACGCATGTGAGCTATGCAATTTCGGCATGGCATAACGCTCTAGCGCGTGTTAGCCTCTCCAAAATCGGTGGGGAGGAGCTGATCTCCCCAGGGCGGATTTGATCCTGCCCTAATGTCCGCAAAGAGACGCCAACAGGGAGTGATGCATGGCCACCGCAGCCAGAAAAGCGCCTGCCAAATCCAAATCCGACGGCAAGATGGGGCTTTCGGCCCCCAAGCCTGCAGAATTCACCAAGGATGAAGAGCTTGCCGCCTACCGGCACATGCTGCTTATCCGCCGTTTCGAGGAAAAGGCCGGCCAGCTTTACGGCATGGGCTTCATCGGTGGTTTCTGCCATCTCTATATCGGCCAGGAAGCGGTCGTCACCGGCATGAAGATGGCCCTGATCCAGGGCGACCAGATGATCACCGCCTATCGCGACCACGGCCACATGCTGGCGATGGAGCTTTCACCGCGTGGCGTCATGGCTGAGCTGACCGGACGTCGTGGCGGCCTGTCCAGGGGCAAGGGCGGCTCCATGCACATGTTCTCCAAGGAGAAGCATTTCTACGGCGGCCACGGCATCGTCGGCGCGCAGGTGTCGCTCGGCACTGGTCTGGCCTTCGCCAATCGCTACCGCGACAACAACAATGTGTCGCTGACCTATTTCGGCGATGGTGCGGCCAACCAGGGCCAGGTCTATGAAAGCTTCAACATGGCCTCGCTGTGGAAGCTGCCGGTTATCTACATCATCGAGAACAACCGCTATGCCATGGGCACTTCTGTCTCGCGCTCGTCGGCGGAGACGGACTTTTCGCATCGCGGCGCCTCGTTCAAGATTCCCGGGCTCCAGGTCGACGGCATGGATGTCCGCGCCGTCAAGGCTGCGGGCGATCTGGCCACCGAATGGTGCCGCGCCGGCAACGGCCCGCTGATCCTCGAGATGCAGACCTATCGCTATCGCGGCCACTCGATGTCCGACCCGGCGAAGTACCGTTCCAAGGAAGAAGTACAGAAGATGCGCTCCGAGCATGACCCGATCGAGCAGGTCAAGGCGCGGCTGATAGAGAAGAAGTGGGCGACCGAGGACGAACTGAAGACCGTCGACAAGGAGGTTCGCGATGTCGTCGCGGATGCCGCCGAATTTGCCCAGAACGACGCGGAGCCGGATCCGTCCGAGCTCTGGACCGATATCGTATTGTAACGGGAGGGCAAGGACATGCCGATCGAAATTCTCATGCCCGCTCTCTCGCCGACCATGGAAGAGGGCAATCTTTCCAAGTGGTTGAAGAACGAGGGCGACAAGGTCGTCGCCGGTGACGTCATCGCCGAGATCGAAACCGACAAGGCGACGATGGAAGTTGAAGCCGTCGATGAAGGCACGCTTGCCAAGATCGTGGTTCCTGCCGGCACCGAAGGCGTCAAGGTCAATGCAGTAATCGCCGTACTCGCGGTTGACGGCGAAGACGTCGACAAGGCCGGCGAAGGCATCGGCGAAGAGCCCCCGAGGGCTGAAACAGCGGCGCCTGCGCCGGCGGCAGCCAAAAGCGAGGCCTCAGCACCGGTCGCAGCCGCCCCGAAGACGGAAATCGCCGGCGATCCGGATATTCCGGCCGGGACGGAAATGGTCTCGACCACCGTGCGCGAAGCGCTGCGTGATGCGATGGCCGAGGAAATGCGCCGCGACGGCGATGTCTTCGTCATGGGCGAGGAGGTTGCCGAATACCAGGGCGCCTACAAGATCACGCAGGGACTGCTGCAGGAGTTCGGGCCGCGGCGCGTCGTCGACACGCCGATCACCGAGCATGGCTTTGCCGGCGTCGGCGTCGGCGCGGCGATGGCCGGCCTGAAGCCGATCGTCGAGTTCATGACCTTCAACTTCGCCATGCAGGCGATCGACCAGATCATCAACTCGGCTGCCAAGACGCTCTATATGTCGGGCGGCCAGATGGGCGCGCCGATCGTGTTCCGTGGACCGAACGGCGCCGCCGCTCGCGTCGCAGCCCAGCATTCGCAGTGCTATGCCGCTTGGTACAGCCACATTCCCGGCCTCAAGGTCGTGATGCCCTACACCGCTGCCGATGCCAAGGGCCTGCTGAAGGCGGCGATCCGCGATCCCAACCCGGTTATCTTCCTCGAGAACGAAATCCTCTACGGTCATTCCTTCGATGTGCCGAAGCTGGATGATTTCGTGCTGCCGATCGGCAAGGCGCGCATCCACAAGACCGGCAAGGACGTCACCATCGTCTCCTTCGGCATCGGCATGACCTATGCGGTCAAGGCTGAAGCCGAGTTGCGCGGCATGGGCATCGACGCCGAGATCATCGACCTCAGGACCATCCGCCCGCTCGACCTCGACACGGTCATCGCCTCGGTCAAGAAGACCAACCGGCTGATCGTCGTGGAAGAGGGATATCCGCAGAGTTCGGTCGGCGATCACATCGCCAACCAGGTGTCGCAGCGTGCCTTCGATTTCCTTGACGCCCCGGTCATCACCATTGCCGGCAAAGACGTGCCGATGCCGTATGCGGCGAACCTCGAAAAGCTGGCATTGCCGAATGTCGGCGAGGTCATCGAGGCGGTCAAAGCCGTCACGTATCGCTGAACCGGGCGGGAGGACAAAATGCCAATCAACATCACCATGCCGGCCCTGTCGCCCACGATGGAAGAGGGCAATCTGTCAAAGTGGCTGGTCAAGGAGGGCGACAAGGTTTCGCCCGGCGATGTCATTGCTGAGATCGAGACCGACAAGGCAACGATGGAAGTCGAGGCTGTCGACGAGGGCACGGTTGCAAAGCTAGTCGTTCCGGCCGGCACCGAGGGCGTCAAGGTTAATGCGCTGATCGCCGTGCTCGCTGCCGAAGGCGAGGACGCCGGCGTCGCCGCGAACAGCGGTGGCGCTGCTGCGGCAGCGAAAGCGGAAGCGCCGAAAACGGAGGCTCCGAAGGCGGAAGTACCAAGGACTGAGGCGCCAAAGGCCGAGCCTTCGCCTGCATCCAAGGCAGTAGCGGGTCCGGCCGCCAACGGCCATGCCTCTGGCGAGCGCACCTTTGCGTCGCCGCTCGCGCGCCGCATCGCTAAGGAAGCCGGTGTCGATGTGGCTGCCGTGACCGGCACCGGCCCGCATGGCCGGGTGGTGAAAGCCGACGTCGATGCGGCGATTGCCGGTGGCGGCGCCAAGCCTGCTGCCAAGGCAGCGCCCGCAGGCGCTCCGGCGGCTGCGGCTGCTGCTGCCGCGCCGGTGAAGTCGATGTCGGACGAGCAGGTGCTGAAACTGTTCGAGCAAGGCTCCTACGAACTCGTCCCGCACGACAATATGCGCAAGACCATCGCGCGCCGCCTGGTCGAGGCCAAGTCCACCATCCCGCATTTCTACCTGACACTCGACTGCGAACTCGATGCGCTCTTGGCATTGCGCACGCAGATCAATGCGGCAGCGCCAGTCAAGAAGACYGAAAAGGGTGACGTGCCGGCCTACAAGCTGTCGGTCAACGACATGGTGATCAAGGCAATGGCGCTGGCGCTGAAGGCGGTGCCGGATGCCAATGCATCATGGACCGAAAGCGCCATGGTCAAGCACAAGCATGCTGATGTCGGCGTTGCGGTGTCGATCCCGGGCGGCCTGATCACGCCGATCATCCGCAAGGCGGACGAAAAGACGCTGTCCACCATCTCCAACGAGATGAAGGACCTGGCCAGCCGGGCGCGCAGCCGCAAGTTGAAGCCGGAAGAGTATCAGGGCGGCACCACAGCGGTATCGAACCTCGGCATGTTCGGCATCAAGGACTTTGCTGCGGTGATCAACCCGCCGCATGCGACGATCCTGGCGGTCGGCGCCGGCGAGGAGCGGGCGGTGGTCAAGAATGGCGAGATCAAAATCGCCACCGTGATGTCGGTGACGCTGTCGACCGACCATCGCGCCGTTGATGGTGCGCTGGGGGCCGAATTGCTGGTTGCCTTCAAACGCCTGATCGAGAACCCGATGGGCATGCTGGTCTAGGAAGGGAAAGGGCGGTGCGGACATTCTTCACCAGCCTTTTCGCTTTCATTCTTTCCGGTTTGGCCGGCGGGCTGGTCGCGCAGTGGTTGGCCATCGCCACTGGCGCCGAGGAAGAATACATCCTCGTTTTCATGTTCTCGGTGCTGGTGACCTTCATGGTTACCTTCGTCTTCTTCGTGGCGCAGTTCATGACGGATCCGGTCGCGGCGGTGGCCAGGACGGGTAAGTGGCTGCTGATCATGTTTGCGGTGTTGCTTGCCCTGCTGGTCGCGCTTGTCCTCTACGCCGACAGCGGTGCCGTGGTGGTGAAGAAGGACATTCCCATGGTGGTCGGCTTTGGCCTGCCGGGGCTGGTGACTGTCGTTGTGCAATGGCTGTTCGTGCGCTGGCGGATGAGACGCGGTTTGATCAAGGCACAGGTGGGTGTGGGTGCATGAAGACAGTTCTGTGCTACGGCGATTCGCTGACCTGGGGACATAACCCGGAGACTTTGGGTCGACATGAACATGAAGACCAGTGGCCAACCACACTGGCGAGAGCGCTCGGACCGAGCTTCCACGTCATTGCCGAGGGACTGGGCGGCCGCACCACGGCCTACGACGACTTCTTGTCGGGCGCGGACCGAAACGGCGCCCGGATATTGCCGACGATCCTGAGCACGCATTCGCCGATCGATCTGATCGTCATCATGCTTGGCTCCAACGACATGAAGCCGTCGATTCATGGCAGCGCGGTCATAGCGTCCTATGGCATGCGACGCCTCGTCGAAATCGTGCGGGGGCACGCCTATCCATTCGGCGGTGCCGCCCCCAGGATTATCCTGGTTGCGCCGCCGCATATCGTGGAAACCCGCAAGGTGGACTACGCCGAAATGTTGGGAACGGGTGCAATCGAGTCGCCCAAGCTCGCCGGCTTTTATCAAACCGCCGCCAACGAGATGGGCTGCGGCTTTTTTGATGCAGCGAGCGTCGCTAGATGTACACCGCTCGACGGCGTCCATCTCGATGCCGAAAATACGCGCAACATCGGCAAGGCATTAGCGCCCCTCGTGCGCGGCATGCTGGAATCGTGAATCAAGGAGAAAATCGTGGCTGAGAACTACGACGTCATCATCATCGGCTCCGGCCCGGGCGGCTATGTCACGGCGGTACGTTCCGCCCAGCTTGGCTTCAAGACGGCGATCGTCGAGCGCGAGCATCTCGGTGGCATCTGCCTCAACTGGGGTTGCATTCCGACCAAGGCGCTGCTGCGCTCGGCCGAGATCATGCATTATTCGGATCACCTGAAGGATTACGGGCTGAAGCTCGACGGCAAGGTCAGCGTCGACACGGCTGCCGTGGTCGACCGTTCGCGAAAAGTCTCGCTGCGTCTCAATGGCGGCGTTGCCTTCCTGATGAAGAAGAACAAGGTCGACGTGATCTGGGGCGAAGCCAACCTCTCGAAGCCAGGTGAGATCGTCGTGTCCAAGACGGCCAAGACGCCGATGGAGCCGCAGCCGCCGGTGCCGAAAGGCGTCAAGGGCGAGGGCACCTACACCGCCAAGCACATCATTCTGGCGACCGGCGCCCGGCCGCGCGCGCTGCCCGGCATCGAGCCGGATGGCAAGCTCATCTGGACCTACTTCGAGGCCATGGTGCCGAAGGAGATGCCGAAATCGCTGCTGGTCGTGGGTTCAGGCGCCATCGGCATCGAATTCGCCTCCTTCTACCGCACCATGGGCGCCGAAGTGACGGTTGTCGAACTCCTGCCTGCGGTGATGCCGGTCGAGGACGCCGAAGTCTCGAAATTCGCCCAAAAGCAGTTCGAGAAGCAAGGCATGAAGATCATTCTCGAGGCCAAGGTGACCAAGGTCGAGAAGGGCGCGAACTCGGTCACCGCGCATGTCGAGATGAAGGACGGCAAAGTCGAGAAGATCACCGCCGACCGCATGATCTCGGCCGTCGGCGTGCAGGGCAACATCGAAAACCTCGGGCTTGAGGCGCTCGGCGTGAAGACCGACCGCGGCTGCATCGTCGTCGACGGCTACGGCAAGACCAATGTGCCCGGCATTTATGCCATCGGCGATGTCGCCGGCCCGCCGATGCTTGCCCACAAGGCAGAGCATGAGGGCGTGGTGTGCGTCGAAAAGATTGCCAACTTTCCCGGCGTGCATGCCACCGACAAGCTCAAGATTCCGGGCTGCACCTACTGCAATCCGCAGGTCGCCTCCGTCGGCCTGACGGAGGCCAAGGCCAAGGCCGAGGGCTGGGATATCCGAGTCGGACGTTTCCAGTTCGCCGCCAACGGCAAGGCCATCGCGCTTGGCGAGGACCAGGGCTTCGTGAAGACCATCTTCGACAAGAAGACAGGTCAGCTGCTCGGCGCGCATTTGGTCGGCGCCGAGGTGACCGAACTGATCCAGGGCTTTGTCGTGGCGATGAACCTGGAGACGACCGAGGAAGAATTGATGCACACCATCTTCCCGCATCCCACGCTCTCGGAAATGATGAAGGAAAGCGTGCTCGACGCCTATGGCCGGGCGCTCAACGCGTGATAAATCAGGACCGCGGGTAATCGATGGAACCCGGCGGCAAGGATGTTCGTTTGCGGATGCATTTTCACCCATCACACAAGGAGAGGGCATATGCACTTGAATGGCGTCGGTTGGATAGCAGCAATCATTATCGGCGGCCTGGCAGGCTGGCTCGCCGAAATGGTCATGAAGAGCAACACCGGGATCTTCATGAATATTGTTCTGGGCATCGTCGGTGCGATCGTGCTGAACGCCATCCTGCAGGCGCTCAACGTCGGTGTCTTCGGCATCGGCTGGACGGCCTATCTGATCACCGGCTTTATCGGCGCCTGCCTGCTGATCTGGGTCGGACGCCTGGTGCGCCGTTAACATCGTTGAACAACTGCTATGCGAAAAGGGCTGCCGCGGCATGCGCTGCGGCGGCCTTTTTCTTTGAGTTGAAAAGTCTTAGATGACGTTATGACAGCGAAAGCCGGACTGGCTGTCGCGAACAAACCAGGTTTCCAGATGGTCACTGTCCTCGATACGATTGCCAACGCACCGCGCTTGCGGCACCCGGAAAAGGCGCACAAGCCCGATCAGGACGTGCTGCGCAAGCCCGACTGGATCCGCGTCAAGGCGCCGGTCTCGAAGGGCTATGCCGAGACCCGCGAGATCGTGAAGTCGCACAAGCTGGTGACCGTCTGCGAAGAGGCCGGCTGCCCCAACATCGGTGAGTGCTGGGAGAAGAAGCACGCCACCTTCATGATCATGGGCGAGATCTGCACACGCGCCTGCGCCTTCTGCAACGTCGCCACCGGCATCCCGACCGCACTCGATCCCGACGAACCGGCCCGCGTCGCGCACGCGGTCAAGCAGATGGGCCTGACCCATGTCGTCATCACCTCGGTCGACCGCGACGATCTCGCCGACGGCGGTGCGCAGCATTTTGCGGAGGTCATCCGCGCCATCAGGGCGGCGACCCCGTTGACGACGATCGAAATCCTGACGCCCGATTTCCTGCGTAAGGAAGGCGCACTGGAGATCGTCGTGGCGGCCAAGCCCGACGTCTTCAACCACAATCTCGAGACCGTGCCGTCGAACTATCTGACGGTTCGTCCGGGCGCCCGCTATTTCCATTCAATCCGGCTGTTGCAGCGGGTCAAGGAACTCGACCCGTCGATCTTCACCAAGTCCGGCATCATGGTGGGCCTGGGCGAAGAGCGGAACGAAATCCTGCAATTGATGGACGATCTGCGCTCGGCCAATGTCGACTTCATGACCATCGGCCAGTATCTGCAGCCGTCCAAGAAGCACCATCCGGTGATCCGCTTCGTCACCCCGGAGGAGTTCAAATCCTTCGAGACGATCGGCCGGACCAAGGGTTTTCTGCTGGTGGCGTCGAGCCCGCTGACGCGCTCGTCGCACCACGCCGGCGACGATTTCGCTAGGCTGCGTGCGGCGCGGGAAGCGCTTCTCAAGAAATCGCTCTAATGCATGTCGCCCAAAAGTGACCTCGGTTTTGGGAGAACGACATGCATAAAAACAAGGAATCCAAAGCGCGTCGCATGAATCCGTTTCAACGCAACGCGCTTTAGGGCCGGTTTATGCCGAAATTCGAAGCCACCCGCCGGGTTGCMCATACGCCGCAACAGATGTTCGCACTGGTTGCCGATATCGAGGCCTATCCGCAGTTCCTGCCGCTTTGCGAAGCGCTGACGGTGCGCTCGCGCAAGGAGCG
>NZ_JBFUDZ010000031.1:0-72956 GCF_056404455.1 Mesorhizobium sp. P2_D1 | reverse complement strand
GCCTCAGGCTGCTCGATGAAACACGTAGCCTGCCTTCGGAGCCGGAGCTGGGTACATTGCTCGGTGTCAGCCGGACGACCGTCCGCACCATCCTGGCGCGCATGGAAGAGACCGGGCTGATCGCCTGGAACAAGCGCGCCAAGACGGTGCTGCGCGAACCGCGTCCCGATGATTTCTTCCCCGAGGAAGAGACCGACACGCTGGCCGAGATCATCGAGCGGTCGTTCATGCGACGGCTGCTCGCCGGCGGCGCCGAGGCCGGCATGCAGATCAACGAGCTCGAACTGGCGCGCGAGATCGGCGTCGGCACCACTAGCGTGCGCGAGTTCCTGATCCGCTTCTCCCGCTTCGGCCTGATCGAGAAGCGCCGCAACAGCCATTGGGTGCTGAAGGGCTTCACCCGTGCCTTCGCGCTGGAACTGACCGAAATCCGCGAGATGTTCGAACTGCGGTCGGCGGCGGCCTTCGCCGCTCTGCCACAGGACAGCGCGGTCTGGACCGATCTCGACCGGCTGGAGGACGAGCATCGCCAGCTGGCGAGCGAAATCGCCACGCGCTTCAACGAATTCTCGGAGCTGGATGAGCGCTTCCATCGGCTCATCCACCGGGCGTCGCACAACCGCTTCATCGTCGATTTCTACGACGTCATCGCCATGATCTTCCACTATCACTACCAGTGGAACAAGGCGCAGGAGCGCGAGCGCAACGAGGTCGCGATCGGTGAGCATCTGGCCTATATCGCGGCACTCAAATCGCGAGACCTCGGCAAGGTCGACGCCGCCTGCCGCAAGCACCTGAAGTCGGCGCGCCAGACATTGCTGACCTCGATCCCGGAGAGCCGGCCGCCCCTGAAACCCTGATATGCCGCGTTGCCGCAGCATCGAATTGCCGATTTTCGACCTGTCCCTACCGTGATAGGTATCTCTCCGGTGATTGCTTGATGAGGCAGATCGTTTGAACAGCCGGGAGAAGCGGTGGAGCATTCTGGTCGCGCTTGTCGCGGCCCATCTGCTGCTGCTCCAGTCGACGCTCGGTGCGTTCGCCTTCGGCACTGCGCCGAATGCGTCACAACTCGATGCCTTCGGCAACGTCATCTGCACCCGTGAGGGTGCGACCCAGCTTCCCAGCGGCAACCCGCCGCCGTCGCATCTGCCGGCATGTTGCGTGCTTGGCTGCAGCATGTTTTCGCCGGCCTTTGCACCGCCGCCCGTTGCGGGGCTTGCCCTGGGCGCGCGTTCCTTTGAGGCCGTCGCCTTCGTCTTTCCGGCGGCCATCCATCTCGACTTTGCGCGTGAGCGCTCGCCGTCGAATCCGCGCGCGCCGCCGCGGACGGCCTGAGTCTGTCTGGCCGGCGGAACCTTTCGCGGGCGTACCCATCCAAACATCAAAACTGTCCGCGACCGGTAACGGCGCGACCTTCACTTCATGGAGCAACCATGTCCCAATTTTTTCGCATCGCCGCGCGTCCTATGCCCGGCAGCATATTGCGCACCTTCGAGGCGCGCCTTGGCATCGCCGTACTGGCTTTTGCGCTGTTGTTCGCCGGCGCCCAGACCGGCTTCGCGCATGGGTTCAAGATCGGCGATCTCGAGATCGGGCACCCCTGGTCACGTGCAACGCCGGTAGGCGCCAAGGTGGCCGGCGGCTATTTCACCATCACCAACAAAGGCAGCACGCCGGACCGGCTGCTGTCGATTTCCACCGACATCTCGGACAAGGCCGAACTGCATGAAATGAGCGTCAAGGACGGTGTCATGACCATGCGGCCCGTTGCCGGCGGCCTGGAGATTCCGGCCGGCGGCAAGGTCGCACTGGCGCCTGGCGGCTATCATTTGATGTTCATCGGCCTGAAACGGCAACCCAAGCAAGGCGAAACCTTCTCCGCCACGCTGACCTTCGAGAAGGCCGGCACCGTCAGCGTCGACTTCGCCGTCGAGGGCATGGGTGGCGCCACGGACGACCACGCCGATTGATCGCACCATTTCGACAAAATCTGAAATCAGAGGGACCATTATGAACAAGTACCTTTTGTCGGTCGGTGCGTTTTTTCTCCTCGGGACAAGTGCTGCTTTCGCGCACATCACGCTCGAAACCCAGGAAGCGGCCGTCGGCTCGACCTACAAGGCTGTCTTGCGCGTGCCGCATGGTTGCGACGGCAAGGCGACGATCGCGTTGCGCGTGCAGATCCCGGAAGGGGTGATCGCGGTGAAGCCGATGCCGAAGCCGGGCTGGACGCTGCAGGTCAAGAAAGGCAAGTACGACAAATCCTACCAGCTCTACGGTCAGGCGGTGACCGATGGGGTCAAGGAAGTCGACTGGAGCGGCGGCAGCCTGCCGGATGAATTCTATGACGAGTTTGTTTTCCGCGCGACGCTGACGGCCGATCTGCCCGTGGGCCAGAAGCTCTACTTCCCTGTGGTGCAGGAATGCGACGGCGCCGCCGATCGCTGGATCGAGATCCCGGCAGCAGGGCAGGATGAAGACGCCCTGGAGAATCCGGCGCCTGGCATCAAGCTGTTGCCGAAGAAATGATGTCTTTCGGCGGCGCGCTCGGTTCGCGGAATGCGCCGCCATTTCATGGCAATGGCATGGTCGCGATATCCTCACTGCGGATGATTCACATGGCCAGCAAGCTCGTCAGCCGGGTTGCCGGGGGCTTTCTGGCCATGATGATGCTGCTCATTTTCACGGCCTCGACAAGTCCGGCCTTTGCCCATGCCGCGTTGATCAAGACCGACCCGGCCGACGGTGCGGTGCTGGCACAGGGGCCGGCACAGTTCTCGCTGACCTTCAGCGAGCCGGTCTCACCGCTGGTGCTGACGCTGGTGAAGCCCGACGGCACGCCGGTTCCGCTGACCGCTTTCCGCCTCAGCGACCAGACGGTCGAAATCGACAATCCGCAGGACCTCAAATCCGGCACGCATGTGCTGAGCTGGCGCGTCATCTCCGCCGATGGTCATCCGGTCGGCGGCTCGCTGCTGTTTTCCATTGGCGCGCCAACGGAGCCGCCGGTCGCCTCCGAGGCCGTCGACTGGCCGCAGTGGTCGGCAATCTGGCTCGGCAAGGTTCTTCTCTACATTGGTCTTTTCCTTGGCGTCGGCGGCGCTTTCGCCCTTGCCTGGCTGACCCAGGGCGGGCCGTCCGGCCGGCGTTTCGTTATCGGGGCAATCCTGTGCGGGCTGGTCGCGGCCCCGCTGTCGCTCGGCTTGCAGGGGCTTGATGCGCTCGGGGCGCCGCTCTCCCATCTGGCGCAGCCGGTCATCTGGCGGACCGGGCTCGATACCAGCTTCGGCTGGACGGTGCTGGCCGCCTTGATCGCGCTGGGGCTCGGCCTGCTGTCGCTGGCCGGGCCACGCTTGGCCGCCAAGCCGGTCGCGCTGGCTGGACTTGCCGGTGTGGGTATTGCGCTGGCCGCCAGCGGCCATGCCAGTGCCGCCGAGCCGCAATGGCTGACGCGACCGATGGTGTTCCTGCACGGCGTCGGCATCGCCTTCTGGGCCGGCGCATTGATGCCGCTCTGTCTGGCGCTGAAAGGTCAGTCGGCGGAGGTCGCGCCATTCCTGCGGCGGTTCTCACGCATGATCGTGCCTGTGGTGGCCGTTCTTGTCACTGCCGGCATCGTGCTTGCCGTCATCCAGGTGCATACGCCGGCGGCGCTGGTCAACACCGCCTATGGCAAGCTGCTGCTGATCAAGCTCGGGCTGCTGGTCTTCCTGTTCACGCTTGCCGCCGTCAACCGCTGGAAGCTCACTGCATCGGCCGAGGCCGGAGCGACGGAAGTGCAGCGCAGGCTCGCCCGCTCGATCGGCGTCGAAATGCTGATCGTGCTGGCGATCTTCGGTGTTGCCGGGGGCTGGCGCTTCACGCCGCCGCCACGGGCACTGGCGATCGCCGCGGCCCAGCCGGTTTCGGTCCATATCCATGCGCTGCAAGCGATGGCGGATCTCAGCATCACACCCGGCCATACCGGACCGGTCGTCGCCTCGATGATCATCATGACCGGCGATTTCGGACCGCTCGACGCCAAGGAGGTGACGCTGGTGTTGTCGAAGTCCGATTCAGGCATTGAGCCGCTCAAACGTGCCGCGACCAAGCCCGGCGATGGCAGCTGGCGTGTCGACGACCTCGTCATCCCGGTTCCTGGCCGCTGGACGGTGCGCATCGACATCCTGGTCTCGGACTTCGAGATGGTGAAGATCGAAGCGCCTGTCGATATCAGACCGTAAAAGCTGGACCGGCAAGTGCCCCGAACTCGGCCGATGCAACACAATTCGGCGAGGCGGTTGACGCGGCCCGAAAGGCCCGTCAATCATCTCGCCGAAGAATGGGCATCCCGGCAAACCGCGAGCTCGAACCAACAAGATCCGAAAGCAGGGAAGAAACGATGGAAAAAGCCGAAATCGGCCTGATCGGCCTTGGCACGATGGGCTCCAACCTGGCGCTCAACATCGCCGAGCACGGGCACCGCATCGCTGTCTTCAACCGCACCAGGGCACGCACCGACGCTTTCGTCGAGAATGCCGGCGCGCTGAAGGACATGGTGGTGCCTTGCTACAGCCTGGAAGAACTCGCCGCCGCGATCCGACCGCCACGCCCGATCATCATTATGGTGCTGGCCGGCAAGCCGGTCGACGAACAGATCGAAGCCTTGCGTGGCGTGCTGTCGGCCAACGACATCGTCATCGATGCCGGCAACGCCAATTTCCGCGACACGATGCGGCGCTTCTCCGAGCTTTCGGGCTCGGGTCTGACTTTCATCGGCATGGGCGTGTCCGGCGGCGAGGAGGGGGCGCGCCACGGGCCGTCGATCATGGTCGGCGGCACCGAGGATTCCTGGAAACGCGTCGAGAAGGTGCTGACCGCGATCTCCGCCAAATTCAACGACGAGCCCTGCGCGGCGTGGCTCGGCACCGACGGCGCCGGCCATTTCGTCAAGACCATCCATAACGGCATCGAATATGCCGATATGCAGATGATCGCCGAAATCTACGGCATCCTGCGCGACGGCCTCGGCATGGGGCCTAAGGATATAGGCACGGTGTTTTCCAACTGGAACAAGGGCAGGCTCAATTCCTACCTGATCGAGATCACCGCCAAGGTGCTGGCCGCAGACGATCCGAAGACCGGCAAGCCGGTGGTCGACATCATCCTCGACCGCGCCGGCCAGAAGGGCACCGGCAAATGGTCGGTCATCGAGGCGCAGCAGCTCGGCATTCCGGCGACCGCGATCGAGGCGGCCGTGGCGGCGCGCGTGCTGTCGTCGATCAAGGACGAGCGGCAGGCGGCGGAAAAAGCCTATGGCAATATCGGCGTGACGAAGATTTCCGGCGACAGGGACGCATTGCTTGGAGATCTCGAACTGGCGCTGTTCGCCGGCAAGATCGCCGCCTACGCGCAAGGCTTTGCAGTGATGAGCGGCGCCTCCAAGGAGTTCAACTGGAACCTGCCGATGCCGACCATCGCCAGGATCTGGCGCGCCGGCTGCATCATCCGCTCGCAGATGCTCGACACCATGGCCGAGGCGTTTGGTTCCGGCGGCGCATCGACCAATCTTCTGATGGCGCCGGCCTTTATCGCCCTGATGCAGGAAGCGCATCCGTCGCTGCGGCGTATCGTGGCAAGGGCATCGGAGGCAGGCTCGCCGGTGCCGGCGCTGTCTTCCGCACTTGCCTATTTTGACAGTTACCGCCAGGGCCGCGGCACCTCGAACCTGATCCAGGCGCAGCGCGACTTCTTTGGTGCGCATGGCTTCGAGCGTATCGACGGACCGGGCGCATTCCACGGGCCGTGGGGCAGCGGTGCGGCTGGCTGAAAAATGGCTAATCCAGCGAGCGCCGATAGGCCAGGACCTCGCTCGGTACGCTCAGGCTCTGCAGCGTGCCGGGCGCGGCGCCGCCGATCCAGCCGAGAACGGAGCGGGCGAGTTCGGAGCCCGCCAGCCGGAAATTCTCGTTGACGACCAGCAATTCCGTGCGAAACAGATGCAGCAGGTCCGACGATTGCTTGGACACGACATCGACGTCACGGCCAAGCTTGAGGCCGGCATCCTCGATGCCGGCGACGATGGCCAATGTCGCGGCGGCGGCGCTGCTGACGAAGCCGTCCGGCCGGTCTTCGCGGCGCATCACTTGCGCGGTGCGCATTCTGATCTGTTCGATCGTATGGTCGATAGAAACGGTGTTGAAGGGAATTTCGCTGGCGCCGACCTCGCTCAGCGCATCGGCAAAGCCGTTGACGGTATGACTGTGGTAGGTCAGCCCGACGGGCGGTGACAACAAAGCGAGCCGGCGGCGGCCGATGCCGGCCAGACGACGCACGGCTTCCACCGCAAAAGCGTAGTTGTCGAAATCATGATAGGGGTGGACCAGCCCCATATCGGTGCGGCCATGCGTGGCAAAGGGAATGCCGTGCTCCAGCATGTAGCGGGCCCGTGGGTCATTCGGCTGCGTGCGTGAGATGATGACGCCGTCGGCGGAGCCCGTCTCGACCAAGTAGCGTATGGGGTCGAGCGGATCCTGCGAGCGCGAATAGGGCGTAACGACCAGGTGGTAGGGTGTGTCGGCAATGACCTCCGAGACGCCGTAGATGATGTCCGAGACGAAGCTCATGATCTCGCGTTCGGTGTTGAGCACGAGGCTGATGACATTGGTCCTGCCGGTGCGCAGGCGTACGCCGGCGCGGTTCGGCCGGTAGCCGATCTGCTTGGCGACGAGTTGGACACGGCGCCTTGTTTCGGCACCGATTTCCGGGGCGTCCTTCAAGGCCCGCGACACGGTGGTGACGCCGAGCCCGGTCATGAAGGCAAGCGTCTTCAAAGTCGGCCGCCCCTGCGCCAACGCCTCTTCGTTGTTTTCCGTACGCCGTCTGTCCATTCGTCCCGCCCGTCAGGCGCATAGCAGCCGCAGGCCGGATCGGCAATCGCCGCCACAGCGATACGGTATGCGTTCCAGCCCCGGCAAGCGTCAATATACTGAAACGTTACAGATTGCCAATATCGAGTTGCCGCCACTCGCGGCGAGGCCGACGGCTGTCTTGCGGAAATCCATTGGGATTGCAGAAGAAATCGCTTTTGTCACTGCCTTTGCCGGCTTTCACGCGCAGTTTGATGTCTTGCAGTGCAGCGATCCATGCTGCGGCGCATATAAAAGCGATTGCTCATGTGAATTTGTTCGCGGCTCGAAAAAATGTCGAACTCGTTTCGTAGTTGGGGGTTGCGCAGGTCACGCAATTCCCGTATCGAAAATCTGTAACGTTTCAGATTCTGGGAGGAACCGAAATGCGATACAGACTTTTGACCGCTGCGCTGGCAGCGACGGCTACTCTGCAATTTGCCGGTCCGGCCGCGGCGACGGACCTGGAAGTGATTCACTGGTGGACGTCGAAGGGCGAGTCGGCGGCGGTCTCGCAGTTCGCAAAGGCCTTTGACAATGACGGCCACGGCGACCGCTGGGTGGACAGCGCCATCGCACTCGGCGAGACCGCCCGATCGACCGTCATGCAGCGCGTGCTCGGCGGCGATCCGCCCGGTGCCGCTCAGTTCAATCCCGGCCGGCAGTACGAAGAACTGATTTCGGGCGGCAAGCTGCTCGACCTGACGGACGTCGCGACCGCCGGCAAGTGGGATGAGGTCATTCGCCCGAAGGCGATCGGTAGCGCCTGCCTCGTTGACGGCCACTGGTGGTGCGTTCCGGTCAACATCCATTCGAATTACTGGGCCTGGTACTCCAAGCCGGTGTTCGAGAAAGCGGGCGTGCCGGAGCCGAAGAACCTGGCCGATTTCCTCGCGGCCGCGCCGAAGATCAAGGAGGCAGGCCTCATCCCCTTCGCCATCGGCGGCGACGGAAACGGCTGGCAGATTCAGTTGCTCTTCCAGGACATGGTTACCGAGGCTCTCGGTGTCGCCCAGCGCGACAAGATGTATACCACCAAGAGCGCCGAAATTGCGGGCAGCCCAGAGATGAAAGGCGTCTTCACGCAGTTGAGGGCCCTGAAGCAGTTCACCGACAACGGCTACGCCAACCGCAACTGGAACGACACCACCAACCTGGTGATCACCGGCAAGGCCGGACTTCAGGTGATGGGCGACTGGGCGCGCGGCGAATTCGCGGCCGCCGGCATGACCGGAGTCAAGGATTTCGGCTGCATGATCGGCCTGAACGAGGCCAAGCCGGTGGTCAGCACCGACGGCGACATCATCCTGTTCTTCAAGCAGAACAATCCGGATGTCGAAGCAGCGCAGAAACGTCTTGCGGCGCTGCTGATCAGCCCGGAGGTCCAGGTCGCCTTCAACAACGCCAAGGGTTCCATGCCCGTGCGTGGCGATGTCGACATGTCGACAGCCGACCCGTGCATGCAGAAGTCGCTTAAGGCGGTGGAGGACCCGGCCAACATCGTCACCGCGACGAACCGGTTCATCACCGAGAACACCAATCAGCAGCTCAATGAGCTCGTCGCGCAATTCTTCGCAGACGACTCCATGACGGCTGACGACGCCACTGCGAAGTTCGCCACGATCATCGGCAATTCCGACTAGGAACCGATCACTACCCCGAGGCGCCGCCCTTACAGCGGCGCCTCGGTCGCGTCCCGACCCGACAGGAAGCTCTCTTTTTTCTCGGCAACGGGCTGACAATCGCAGGACGGGAAGCTGCGGCGGTCTGAAGCCAGGTGGTTCGGACAACGCTGACTTTCACGTCGGCAAACGACCCTCAAGGCGTCGGTGGAAGCGGAGAAAGACGGACGATGCAGAAGAGCTGGAGGCACAGATTTCACCTGCCTGCCGTCATCGGGACGATACCGATGATTCTCGTTGCCCTCGGCGTGTTCGTGATCGGCATCGGCTTCTCGGTGCTATGGTCCTTCACCAGTTCGAAGCTCTTCCCCACCTACGATTTCGTCGGTCTGGCGCAGTACAGGCGCCTCTGGGCCGACAACCGCTGGCTCGTGTCGGTCAACAACATCTGGTTCTTCGGCCTGATGTCCATCACCTGCAACATGGTGTTCGGCTACCTGCTCGCCGTTTTCATGGACCAGCGTATCCGCCAGGAGGACCTGTTCCGCTCGATCTTCCTGTATCCTTTTGCCATGTCGCTGATCGTCACCGGACTCGTGTGGCAGTGGGCGCTCGACCCCAACCTCGGCCTGCAGGAGGCGCTGCGCAACTGGGACTGGTCGAGTTTCAGCTTCGCCCCGCTGGTCAGCGCCGAGACCGCGCTGTACGCACTGGTCGTGGCGGGCATCTGGCAGGGCTCGGGCGTGACGATGGCGATCCTGCTTGCCGGCCTGCGCGGCATTGACGAGGATATCTGGAAAGCCGCGAGGGTCGACGGCATCCCGACCTGGCGCACGCACGTTTCCATCGTGGCGCCGATGATGAAGGGCGCCTTCGCCACCGCCTTCGTTCTCCAATGCGTAGGCGTGGTGCGCGTCTACGACCTGGTCATTGCCATGACCGGCGGTGGGCCTGGCATCGCCACGTCCATGCCGGCAGTCTACGTCATCCAGCTCATCACGGTTCGCCAGAACGTCGGCCAAGGCATGGCTGGGGCAACGATGATGCTGCTGCCGGTCCTGATCGTACTGGCTTTCAGCGGAATTCTACTATGGCGGCGAAATCGCCTGCGGGAGGCGGGCGCATGACCGTCGGACAGATCACCGCAATTCAACCGCCCCGGGAAGCGTCGCATCAGGCTGGCGTGGCGCCCTTCGGGCCGAAACCGCGACGGATATCGGCCGGCCGCATCGGCATCTATGCTTTCCTGGTCGTTGCGGCCCTCTTCTTCCTCATCCCCGTCTACATCATGATCGTCACCTCATTGAAGGGGATGCCGGAGATCAGGCTGGGACATCTTTTCAACCTTCCGGGCGAGCCGACCTTTCAACCCTGGGCCGATGCCTGGCTCCACGCCTGCACCGGTCGCGATTGCAACGGCCTCAGTCCAGGCTTCTACAATTCGGTGAAGATCACCCTGCCCAGCGTGATCATCTCGATCATCTGCGCGTCGATCAACGGTTACGCGCTGACCTTCTGGCCATACAAGGGCGCCAATCTGCTCTTCGGGTTGCTCGTGTTTGGCGCCTTCGTGCCCTATCAGGTCGTGATCTATCCATTGATCATCGGATTGAGCTCGGTCGGGCTGTTCGCCTCGCTTCCGGGCATCATCATCGTGCACACCATCTTCGGAATGCCGATCCTGACGCTGCTGTTCCGCAATTTCTACGCCGCAATACCGGTCGAGCTGTTCAAGGCAGCGCGTGTCGACGGTGCGGGTTTCTGGCGCATCTTTTTCTACATCATGCTGCCGATGTCGGTGCCGATCACCGTCGTCGCCGTCATCCTGCAAGTTACCGGCATCTGGAACGACTTCCTGTTCGGCATCGTGTTTGCCGGGCGGTCCAACTGGCCGATGACGGTGCAGCTCAACAATATCGTCAACACCACCACCGGCGTGAGGGAGTACAATGTCAACATGGCGGCAACCATTCTGACGGCTGCGGTGCCTCTGCTCATCTACTTCATCTCCGGACGATGGTTCGTGCGCGGCATCGCCGCTGGCGCGGTGAAAGGCTAGTGGATATGGCGCAGAACGGTACCAGCGTTTCGATCCAGGATTTGTCGCTGAGCTTCGGTGTGGTGACCGTACTGGAGACACTTAATCTCGATGTCGCCGAGGGCGAATTCATCGTGCTGCTCGGGCCCTCGGGCTGTGGCAAGTCGACCTTGCTCAACTGCATTGCCGGCCTGCTCGACGTCTCCGAAGGCAGCATCTTCATCAAGGGCAAGAACGTCACCTGGGAAGAGCCCAAGGATCGCGGCATCGGCATGGTGTTCCAGTCCTATGCGCTCTACCCGCAAATGACGGTGGAGAAGAACCTGTCCTTCGGGTTGCGTGTCGCCGGCACGCCGAAGGACGAGATCGCCAAGCGGATCGCGCGGGCGGCCGAGATCCTGCAGATCGAGCCGCTGCTGCAACGCAAACCGGCAGCACTGTCCGGCGGCCAGCGCCAGCGCGTGGCAATCGGACGGGCGCTGGTGCGCGATGTCGACGTGTTCCTGTTCGACGAGCCGCTGTCCAATCTCGACGCCAAGCTGCGCGCCGAGCTGCGCGTCGAGATCAAGCTGCTGCATCGCAAGCTGCAGAACACGATGATCTATGTCACCCACGACCAGATCGAAGCGATGACGCTGGCCGATCGCATCGCGGTGATGAAGGGTGGCGTCATCCAGCAGCTCGATGCGCCACAGACCATCTACAATCGCCCGGTCAACCGCTTCGTCGCCGGCTTCCTCGGCTCACCCGCGATGAACTTCATCGACGGGCAGGCCGAGACCGGCGCCACCGCGGCTTTCAAGACCGGAAATGTATCCATACCGCTCGCCCGCTACGCTTTCGACGCAGCGGGTAACAGCAGCGGCCCTTGCGTGTTCGGTATCCGACCCGAGCATGTCGCCCTTGGCGAGGCGGCAAATGCCATGCCCTTTGCCATCGATGCCGCCGTCGAGATCGTCGAGCCGATGGGCTCCGACACGCTGGTATGGACGAAGCTCGGCGGTCAGAATTTCTCCTTCCGCGTCGAGGCGGAAAAGACGCTGCGCAATGGCGAGCCGATCCGGATCGGCTTTGATCCTGCCCGCGCCTCGCTGTTCGACAGCCAATCCGGCAACCGCATGTAGCTCCCAAGCCCTACTCCTCCCCAAGCAGAACGGACAGAGACGATGAACTGGTCATTCCAACTTTACAGCGCCCGCAATTTCCAACCCTGGGAAGGCGTCCTCGAGACGCTCGGCAAGGTCGGTTACACCCAGGTCGAAGGCTTCGGCGGCGTCTATGATGATCCCAAGGCCTTTCGCGCCGAACTCGACAAGAACGGGCTCGCCATGCCGACCGGGCATTTCTCGATCGACGCGCTCGAGAACGATTTCGACGGCGTGCGCAAAATTGCCGACACACTCGGCATCACGCTGCTCATCTGTCCTTTTCTGATGCCCGACCAACGCCCATCCGATGCCGCCGGCTGGCGCGGCTTCGGCGAGCGTCTGGCAAAGGTTGACGACGCCGCGAAAAAGGCCAGCTACGGCTTTGCCTGGCACAACCATGATTTCGAGTTCAAGAAACTTGCCGACGGCTCGGTGCCGCAGGAGCTTATCCTCGCGGCAGCGCCAGACATCGGCTGGGAAATCGACGTCGCCTGGGTGGTGCGCGGCGGCGACGATCCGCTGGCGTGGATCGACAAATACGGTAAGCGCATCAGCGCCGTCCACGTCAAGGACATGGCCAAGCCTGGCGAGGGGCTGGACGAGGATGGCTGGTCGGATGTCGGCCATGGCACCATCGACTGGGCCGGCCTGATCAAGGTGCTGCGCGCCAAGAGCGGCGCCCAATACTACGTCATGGAACAGGACAACCCGAACGACATCGAGCGCTTCGCCCGCCGCTCGATCGCAGCCGTCAAGACCTACTAGGAGCAATCAGCATGGCAAAGAAACTTGGCATCGGCGTTATCGGCTGCGGCAACATCTCGAAGGCGTATTTTTCGCTGGCGCCGCTGTTCCGCGGCATCGAGATGCGTGCCTGCGCCGACATCAACATGGAGGCGGCGAAGGCGCGGGCAAAGGAGTTCAAGCTGCGCGCCGAAACCGTCGATGATCTGCTCAAGGCCGACGACATCGACATCATCGTCAACTTGACTATCCCTGCGGTGCATTTCGAGGTGTCGAAGCAGGTGCTCGACGCGGGCAAGCACGTCTACTCGGAAAAGCCCTTCGTGCTGTCGGTCAAGGAAGGGCTCGACCTGAAGAAACGCGCCGAGGCGAAAGGCCTGCGCATCGGTTCGGCGCCCGACACGTTCCTGGGCGGCTCGCATCAGCTGGTCCGCGACCTGATCGACACCGGCAAGCTCGGCAAGATCACCAGCGGCACCTGCCACGTCATGGGCCACGGCATGGAGCACTGGCACCCAAATCCAGACTTCTTCTTCCAGCCCGGCGCGGGACCGGTGCTCGACATCGGGCCATACTACATCACCAATCTGATCCAGCTGATCGGACCGGTGAAGCAGGTGGCGGCCTTCGCGTCGACGCCGGCCAAGGAACGCACCATCAGCTCAAAGCCGCGCGCGGGCGAAAAGATCCCGGTTAACACGCCGACGACCATCCACGGCCTGCTAGAGTTCGAGAACGGCGCCGTGSTGACGCTGAACACCAGTTGGGACGTCTGGGCGCATGGCCACGCGCCGATGGAACTCTATGGCGAGGCGGGCACGGTGTTCGTGCCGGATCCGAATTTCTTCGGCGGCGACGTGCGCTTCACCGAAGACAGCAAGCCGGTCAAGAAGCTGCCGAAATGGGAGCACCCGTTCGGTGTTCCCAACGAGATGCATTCGCAAGGCATGATGGCCAACTACCGCACGGCCGGCCTCGCCGACATGGCGGTGGCGATCGCGGAAGGCAGGCCGCACCGCTGCTCGATGGAACTGGCACTGCATGCCGTCGACGTGATGACTGGGCTGTTGCGCTCAGGCGAAACCGGCAAGTTCGTCGCCATGCAGACCAGTTGCGAACGGCCGGCCGCACTTGGCGTCAAGGAGGCCAAGGCGCTGTTGGCGAAGAAGAAGTAGACCAGGCACCCAACCCTCTCCCCGTTCCGGCCGGGAGGGGGTAAGGGTGGGGGGCAGAGCCGACTCGCCGCGCTGTCGCGATGGCAGCCGACTGGCTCGCTTCCATTTGAGGATTTTCCCATGCCCTACATCCCCGCCGAAAACCGCTACGAGAACATGATCTACAACCGCTGTGGTCGCTCCGGCCTGAAGCTGCCGGCGATATCGCTGGGGCTGTGGCACAATTTCGGCAATGACACACCGCACAAGACCAAGCAGGCGATCGTGCGCCGGGCCTTCGACCTTGGCATCACGCATTTCGACCTCGCCAACAATTACGGTCCGCCGCCCGGCTCGGCCGAGACCGCTTTCGGCGAAATCCTGCGCACCGACTTCGCCGGTTACCGCGACGAGCTGATCATCTCGACCAAGGCCGGTTACGAGATGTGGGCCGGTCCCTACGGCGAATGGGGCGGGCGCAAGTACATACTGGCCAGCCTCGACCAGAGCCTGAAGCGGATGGGGCTCGACTATGTCGACATCTTCTATTCGCACCGCTTCGATCACGATACGCCGCTGGAAGAAACGATGGGCGCACTTGACCATGCGGTGCGCTCGGGCAAGGCGCTCTATGCCGGCATCTCGTCCTACAATTCGCAGCGCACGCGCGAGGCCGCCGATATTTTGAAGCAGCTTGGCACGCCTTGCGTCATCCATCAGCCGAGCTATTCGATGCTCAACCGCTGGGTGGAGGAAGACGGCCTGCTCGATACGCTCGAAGGGCTCGGCGTCGGCTCCATCGTGTTCTCGCCACTGGCGCAAGGCATGCTGACCGACAAATATCTCGGTGGCATTCCCGAAGGCAGCCGCGCCTCCCAGGGCAAGTCGCTGAAGACAGCCTTCATCAACGACAGGACCATCGCCAACATCAAGGCGCTCGATGCGATCGCCGGCAAGCGTGGCCAGACACTGGCGCAGATGGCGCTGGCCTGGGTGCTGCGCAAGGGCAAGGTGACCTCGGCGCTGATCGGTGCCAGCCGGCCGGAACAGGTCGAGGACTGCGTTGGCGCGCTCAAGGTGCTTGACTTCAGCGATGCCGAACTCGCCGAGATCGATAGCTATGCGCGCGAGTCCGACATCAATTTGTGGGCGGCTTCAGCCGAGCGCAAAGGTCCACCGAGAAAGTAAGCTCGGTAAGCCGGCAAATAAAAACGGCGGGACCTCTCCCGCCATTTTTCATGTGAGGCGAATTGCCTTCGCTTCAGGGCGTGGCTGGTTTCTGGGCGGTGCCTAGCCCTGCCTTGGGCTTTGCCGGCGCCGGCGCTGGCGTTTTCATTTTCGTCTCGATCCAGCCGGTGTAGTTGGCCAGCCGTGTGTAGATGCCGTACGCGTCCTTGTGGCCGCAGGCCGCACTTCCGTCCGCCGGACCTTCGCCCCAGCTGACGACGCCGACCTGGACCGGACCGTCGGCGCCGGTCATGAACAGCGGACCGCCGCTGTCGCCGTTGCAGGCATCGCGCACGCCGCTGGTGGTGCCGGCGCAGATCATGTTGCCGGTCAGCGGGTCTGTCATGTCGGCGGCAATCGCATTGGCGGCAGCGTCGATGCCTTTTTCCGAATAACGCATGCGGTGGGACAGATCGCCAAGTGCGGCCTTCAGATCATGCGCATAGATGGCCTTGATGCCGCTGTTGCAGGCGGTGTTCGGCTGCAGGTCGAGGTCGGCAACCATCAGCGTGGTCGGAAAGGTGCCATCCTGCATCTTGCCCCAGCCGGTGACAGTGGTTTTGCCGGTGTCGGGTGTGGCGTCATGGGTGACCTTGATGGTCGGCGCATCGGCCGGCTCTGCAAGCCGCAGCAGGCCGAGGTCGTTGTCAAGCGTTTGCTCGCTGTAGGCCTCGTTGACGACGACCTCCACCACCTTGTGGCGCTTGCCCTCGCTGAGATCGGTGGCGCCGGTCAGCACGGTGACGGCGACGGGCGAAATCGGCTGGCCCTTGTCGTTGAGGCAGTGGGCCGCCGTCAGCACCCATTGCGGCGCGATCAGGCTGCCGCCGCAGAATTGCGCATTGGCCTGCGAGGCCGGGTTCTCGTCCAGCCTGTCGGTGGTGAGCAGCGCGACCTGAAACGGATAAGCGCCCTTTTCGGCCTGGTTGCCGCCATAGACGCGATCGGCACCCCCGGGATTTTCCGCCGCAGCCTTGGCCTTGGCATCCGCAACGCGTTTCATCGGCGAGACCGCCGCTTCGGGCCTGGCGGTGTCATCCGCCTGGCTGGCGCTGACGGTGGCAAGAGCCGAGGCGATGGCGAGCGCCGACGCGGAGACGATCGGCCTGAACCGATGGATGATGTGCACCTGAAATCCTCCTGAGACACGTTCCCGAACGAGCCACTCCGGCGCATGATCAGCGAAACAGTCGCCAGCAAACCGGCGTCGCTTCGCGGATCGCGTTCCCGTGCGGAACCCGTTCAAAACCCTATAGCCCCCCACGGGCTACGTGGAAGCGATTTGTCATTCCAATGTTGTATTAATTTAGGCAGTATACCGGCGCGGGTGTCTTTGGCGGGGGCCTTCGACAGACCGCGTGGGGTGATGATCAGGTTCAGGCGCCGGTAACCAAACTCATTTTTCGGCTTCACCACGATCTCGACAATATTTCTGTATTTTGATCAAGTCCTTGCTGACTTTTGGGAGAGTCTCACCATGACAAAACTGACAAACGCTATCATTGCGTCCGCATTGCTTTCAACTGCAATGTGGACGGTCCCGGTTTTCGCCGCCGATCCTGGCTCCGCCAGTGCCGGTAATGGCGAAAGCATGCGGGACGTAACTTCAGGCGACTATAAGCCCGGGCGGGCAAAACCAATCGCGTCGCCGAAGCTGACTGACGAAGACAGCCGCGCCGCGCCGCTTGCTGACGAGGCAACGGCTGTCAAATCCTATGGCATCGTCGGACGTTCCGCCGATGGCAAGGAGATCAAGATCGAGCCGAGCGAAGCGTTGCGGGACCTTATCGTCAAGGAACTGAATGCGCCGGCTAATGGAAAAGACGGGGCGCAGCGCAAGACCGAAGATCCTGACCTTGGCGAAGGCGAAGCCGGTCGCCAGGTTTTCGGCACTGACGACCGTGAGCAGGTCAAGAACACCAAGACCTATCCGTTCTCGGCAATCGGCTACCTCGAAGCCAAATCGCCGAAGACGGGCAACTATGGCAGCTGCTCGGCAACGCTGATCGGCCCGCGCACGGTGCTTACCGCGGCGCACTGCCTCTACAGCCATGAGGACAAGGACTGGCTGTCCGAGTATCTGTTCGTGCCGGGCCTCAACGGCAGCACAGCAGACGACGCACCGTTCGGCGCCTTCACCTATGAGAGCGCTTACGTGCTGCAGGGCTTCATCGACAACTACCAGGGCTATTATGGTTCGGTCATCCCATGGGATCTCGGCATCATCACGCTGAAGCAGGATGTCGGCACCAATCTCGGCTGGCTGGGCTACGCCAATTATGACGATCTCGGCGACTTCACCGCCAACCTCGTCGGCTACCCCGGCGACAAGCCGATGGGCACGATGTGGAAGGCGAACTGCGAAGTGCGTGCCGAAAACATCGCTCCGGAATATTTCCAGTATGACTGCGATACGTTCCCGGGGTCGAGCGGCAGCTCGGTCTATGCCTATGACAACAGCTCCAAGCAGCGCATCATCACCGGCGTCAACGTGGCCGAAAGCCCCGACGCAAACACCGCCGTGCGCCTGAACGCGGCCAACATCCAGTGGATCAACAGCCTGTATAAATAATCGCTGCGCAATCACCGTGAAGACAAAGGGCGGCGGGGCAATCCCGCCGCCCTTTTTCATGCCGATGCTTCCGATGCGGCTTCTCTTGCACGAGGTCGGCTCGCCGACTAGGCTTAAGGGGCCAAGGGGTTGGCATCCAAAGGGGCTCAAGGGATGGTGCGGACAAGGACGGTGTTCGGGATCGCGGCCGCATCGATGCTGGCCGGGTTGATGCTATCACCGGCCTTCGCTGATCCGCCGACCGGTCCTGCCGGCGGCGCCTGGGCGGAACGGGTGCAGATCCTCTACCAGGCAGACACGCGCTCGGTGCTGCGCAGGATGGTCCGGGTTTGGGATTTCCATCCGGAGAAAAACCTCGACTTCGTCTGGGAGCCGGCGGCCGGCCAGTCGCCCGACCGGACGATCACTGAGGACGGCACCATCAACGGCAAAGGCAGGCTGGTGTGGCGGGTGCGTGGCTCGGCGAGCTATGATCCCAAAACCATCTATTCCAGCTATTTCGGTGACGTCCGCAATGGCCGGCCCGACGGGCAAGGCCGGCTCGAGCTGCGTTCTGGCGAGGTTTTCGACGGGCATTGGCTTGCCGGACAACTCAACGGCAAGGGCATTCATGTCGATGCCGACGGCAACCGCTATGAGGGTCAGTTCGTCGCTGGCGAGCCGAATGGCGAGGGGCGACTGCTGTCGAAGACCGGGGAGATTTTTGCCGGCTCATTTGTCGATGGGTTGAAGAACGGCGAGGGCCGCACGCGGCTTACCGGAGGCACCATCTACGAGTCGCAATGGGCAATGGGCAAGGAGGTCGGCGGAATGCGTCCCGACGTGCTGGCCGATGCCAGGGTCGGCGGGCTGCTCAAGGCGCAGACCGGTGGCGGCGATGCCGACAAGGTCGAGATCGGCGTTGCGGTCGACCAGCGCATGACCCAGCAGTCCGATATGCAGTACCAACATCTGGTGCGCGACGAGGATATCGCGATCTATCCGCTGTCGGACCAGTACAATGACAGCTGGAACGGCACCGGCCATGTCACCACCAGCAATGTCTATGAAGGTATGAACTGGGAGGAGGCGCCGGCCTTTGCCGAGGTCGACCTGAAGACGTCAGACCATTCCAGGGTCAAGCTCGACAGTCTGGAAATGAAGGTCGCCGCCAGTGATGCCTATCGCAAGCCAATGCTGTCGATATCGGAGCATTTCGGCTGCGTCGGCTTCCGTCCGGATTTCTCGATCATCAACAATGGTTGGGGCGAGCCCAAGGACATGAAGATGTCGATCCAGTTCACCACGGTCGACGACGAGGGCAATCCGACCGGTGATCCCAGCCGCATGTTCAGCAAGGATGTCGGCAGTTTCGGCGAGGGCGTCGACGTGTCGATCAAGAGCGTGCTCGCAGAGGCTGGCGTCGACACGGCCAGCCTGGAGACGGGGCGGTTTCCCTGTCCTTCTGTCGATAGTCTCAACGTCTGCCGCAGCCAGCTCACCAACAAGATCAAGTTCGGCGAGGTCGCCGATTATCTCGGCACCATGCAACAGGCGATGACGCTGAATGCGATCGGCAAGTTCGACTATTCCTGGTCGGACGATGAAGGTCATGTCTACCAGCAGAGCGAGCCGTTCCGCACCTCTATCACCATGGCTGTTTTCGAGACGCCGGAAGCGATGGCCGAATGCGGCGATGGCGGCGGCGGCACGCCGGAAGCGATGCGCTACCAGAACATCGAGTTCCCGATCGGCAAGCATGATTACACCATCGCCATGCCGGTGCGCGGCAACAAGAAGATCAGCGCCTACACGGCGCGGCTGAAGATGTGGTCGTCGATGTCGTCGATCCATAGCTTCAGCATCGCCGCGCATTTTGCCGATGGCAGCGTGCGCGAGAGCAAGCCGGTCACCTTCTTCTATTTTCGGCCGAAGCAGTCGCTGTTCGAGACCAAGACCGAGCCGGCGGCCTGTTATCTGCCGCGCGATATGGTCGGCTGCGGTTAGGGGTGCATCGATATTCAGGTGATGCCGGCCTGCAAACGGCAGCTTCCGGCTCGGCTTGACCTGAATCTCAACACACCCTGGCGCGCCTATTTGCGGCCCATCTCGAAATAGTTGGGCAGCGGCAAAAGCCGGGTGAAGATCGTGCCCTGGGCAAAGACGCGCAGTTCCAGCATCGATCCCGACGACCGCTCGGCGCTCTGGTCGAAGAGGAAATTGCCGAGCGAATAGATCTCCGCAACATCGCCGCCGGCAAGCGGAACGATCGCCTCGCTCGACACATGCGGATGGCCGCCGACGATGACCGATGCGCCACGCAGCCGCATCTGGTCGGCAAGCATGTCCTCGCGCGCCGACGGTTCGGTCTTGTACTCGCGGCCCCAGTGGACGAAGGCGACGACCGGCCGCTCGGCGTTTTCGTGCAGCAGCCGGTCAAGCAGGGCAGGCGTCAGCAGATCGGTGTTCTTCGAGCCGTTGGTGTCGATGTCGGTCAGGCCGACGAGGTCGAGATCGGCAAGCGCCAGCGTCTCACCCTGGCCGAAATGCGGGATGCCGGCTTCGTTCAGCGCTCGCAGCGTCTCGGCATAGCCTGACGGGCCGAGATCATAGGCATGATTGTTGGCGAGCCCGACACCGGCGACACGCAGCCGCTTCAGCATGTCGATAGCCAGGTCTTGCGGCATCGCCAGTGTCATGTCGTCGATCGCTTCCGGCACGTTGGGCAAGATGACGCCTTCGAGGTTGACGATCAGCGGCCGTGAACCGGTCAGGGTCAAAACGCTGTCAACGATCCGGTCGGCAACACCGTCGCGGACCAGTATTTTCTTGATGGCACGGCCGAAATTCACGTCGYCGGCCAGATAGTAGATCCTGTCCTTCGGCCGTGCCGGGTTGTTGAAACCGGGAGCGAAGGCACCGAACAGCGCCACGACATAGCTGGTGGTCCGCTCGACATAGTCCGGCGTGTGTTCCTGCGAACTCTCGTTGGCGACGACCAGCGGCTGGGCGCCGAACAGTTCGCGCTGCAGCCTGGTCTGGATGTAGAGCGCGCCGACGGAATCGGCGTGAGCGGGCTGGCGAAGCGCCGCTATGCCGTCGAGCGACCCGGCGGCCAGCATGTTCAGCGTCTGCTGGTCGAAGCGCCGTGCGTCGTGCTGCGGCAGATAGTGCGAGAAGTCGGTGGATTCGACGATCAGCGTGTCCTGGTCGACGATCGGCTTCAGGGCCTCGGCCAGCCTGTCCCAGTCGCCGCGCCGCGCCTTGACCGACATCGCCACGGGCACGATTTTCGCCTCGGGGAAGTAGTGGTGCAGGAAAGGCAGCATCGCGCGCACCCCATGTTCCTTGTCGAACAGGCAGGACTCCTCGACCATGTCGCCGTGCGTTTCGAGCTGGCGTACTGCTTGGACGTCGGCGGCGACCGGGCCAAGCACGGTATCGAAGCCGCGTACCGAGGTGGCGTACAGTTTGCGCGTCTTGTGGAAATGGTCTGGCGACAGGATGACGATGCGCTTGTAGCGGAAGCCGGACGCCGCCCGGAACCCCAGCGCTACCAGGTCCGCGGCCAGGAGATGATGCGGGACGGTGATGCCGGTCAGCCGCTGGTTCGATGGCTCGATATCGGCCACCTTTGCGATGGCATCCTTGAACAGTTTGGCGTCATCGTAGAAGGGCGGAAAGTTGTCAGCGCCGGGCGGGCAAATTACGGGCGCGGCAACGGCGTAAAAGAGTGGGGTAAAGAGGCAGAATAGCATTGCTGCGATTGCCGGCCACAGTCGCGCGAGGGGGGTGTCTTGGCGCAGTCCCCTCATGGCTCGGCGAGCACGATGTTCTCCACGCCGCCGACATAGTAGAACGGCTTCTGCTTCGATGATGTCAGCCGCACCACCTCGCGTGAAATGTAGTCGGCAAGGCCGAACAGCGTGACGCCGCCGTCCGACGTCCTGGCCTTGCCGCGCAGGCCTTCGAGGATCGAATAGGTGAAGACGCCGTGTCCGAGTTCGGGCAGTTCGGCGGCGGTGTTGTTGGCTGCGGTGGCCGAAAACACGACGATGCGCGCATCCTGCGCGTCCTTTTCCAGGCGCGGGTTGAAGGCGTTGGCGGCATGGCAGGTGTCGAGCAGCATGAAGCGCATGCCCTTGGCCCGCTCGACCGATTTCTGGATGTCCGACCAGTCGACAAGCGAGGAGCGCTTCCAGCGCTCGGCATCCTGTTTGCGGCCGTCGGTCGGGATGAAATAATAGTCCTCGTCGATGTTGATGCCGTGGCCGGCGACGAAGATGATCGTGGTGTCGTGCTCGCCCGGTCTGTCGAGGAAATCGGCGAGCTGGTCGTCGATCGTGTCGGAGTCGGGCTCCATGATGCCGTCAGCGCTGGCGATTGAATAAGTCTGCTTGGCCTTGTCGGGGGCCTCATCGAGCGCTTCACGGTTGACCAGAACCAGCGTCTCCATCGATGAGAACAGCGGCGCCGATTTCTGCGCAATCACCTTGAGGAATTCGGTGGCATCATCGACGGGGTAGCGCAGGTCGCAGGCGTGGCCCGAACAGGCGTCGGTCAGGAACGGATATTTGTCGACGCCGATGACCGCGACATAGAGCTTGCCTTTGGCCTCGGACTTCTCGGTCTTCCTTGCCAGAGCCGTTACGCTGCGTTCGGTCAGATAACCGAATTCGTTGGTGCCGGTGATGCGGATGGTGTTTTCGCCATTCTCGACCGGTATCTCGACGATGGTGTTGTCGCCGTCCACCGAGCGGGCGGTGACGTCGCCGACATTGCGGCTGTTCGACAGGATCGAGAAGCCGGCGACATCGGTCCCGGCTTGCCCCGCACCGGTGATCTCGACAGCGACATAACCGTCACGCACCTTGCTCTGGTCGGTGGCGAGGCGGATGTCGAATTCCGGTGGCTTGCGCTGCAGCAGTTTCTGGAGTTCGTTGTCGACGCTTGGCCGCATCTCCTTGACCGCCTGTTTGGCGCTGCGCAAGATGATCGCGCGGCGAACCATCTCCGGGCTCCAGAGATATTTCTTCAATTGGCCGGCGCGGATGAAGCGGCCTTCATGGTCGCGGCCCTGGTTGACCTGCCAGCCGATCAGCTTGTCGCCTTCATCGGAGGAATAGTAGTAGCCCTGCGGCATCCAGGCGATCCATTGCGAGCCGGCGAAGAACATCGAGACGATCAGCTCGTGCGTCTTCAGATTCCAGAGCCTGAGCGTCTGGTCGGCGCTGCCGGTGACCAGCAGGCCCGCTTTTTCCGAAGCGACCATGGCATTGATTTCGCCGGTATGGCCGGTGAATTCGCCCGACACTCTCGCTGTCGGCGTCCTGTATTCGAGCAGCGTGCCGTCATTGCCGCCGGTGATCAGGCCAAGGCCGTTGTCGATCAGGGTGAAGGCCGAATGGACAAAGCCATTGGTGGCATCGTTCTCGATGCTGCGCACCATCTTGCCGCCATTGGCGATCTCCAGCACCGCGTTTTCCAACGCGTCCTTGCCTCCCTCCCTGGCGCGCAGCGACCACTGGCCGTCTGTCAACGCGGCGCGGGCAAACGAGCCCGGCTCCGCCAGCGGCTGCGGGTCGTCGAAGAATCGCTCGGTGGTCGGCAGCACCAGCCTGTTGTCCAGTTCGCCTTGTTCCTCCGGACAGGACACGCGCTGGGGGCAAGGGTTGGCATTGCCCCAGGCGATGACGTCATTCGCTGCGTCGATGCCGACGGCGGTCACCGGCTCACCCACCCCCTGCAGCAGAGCCTTGCGCTCGCCAGTCGTGGGATCCCAGACCTGGATGGCGTTGCGCGTGCCGCCGGCGGTTGCCACCAGCGAGCCATCGGCATTGGCGGTGCTGGCATAGACCGTGCCGTCGTGGCCGGTATAGTCGAGCACCTTTTCGCCGGTGTCGGTGTTCCACACGACGGAGCGATGCTTGTCGGCGCAGCGATAGCCGCAGGAGGCGACCAGCCGCGACCCCTTGGCAAAGGTCAGCGAGCCGATGAGGAAATCCTGCTTCGGCATGGCGCGCACCAGCGTGCCGTCGTCTGCGTGCCAGAGCTGGACCTGCCCGTCCTTGCTGCCGGTGGCAAACAGGCTGCCATCCGGCGAGACGGCCAATGCCATGACACTGATATCCCGCAACGGTTCGGCCTCGGCCGGCAAGGCGATCTCCTCGCCCTTTGCGACGTCCCAGAGCCGGATGCCGTTGTCGGTGGTGGTCGCCGCCAGCCTAGTCCCCGCGGCAGCGAAGGCGAGCTTGTCGATGTGCCAAGAATCGGCATCGAGCTTCTTGTCCAGCGTCCACCCGGTCGCGGATTTGTCGTCCAGCCGCCAGAGATAGACGACGCCGTCGGCGCCACCGGCAGCCAGGGTTTTGCCGTCGGGAGAGAAAGCGAGGTCGTAGGTTGCGTAGTCGGCGGCCTTGAGCACCGCCTTCATCTTGCCGGTGGCAAAGTCGAACAGCCGGATGTCGCCATAGGGTGGCCTGTCGCCGAGGCTGGCGCCGAAATAGCCGCCGGCGGCAATCGTCTTGCCATCCGGCGAGACCGAGACCGCGAAGATCTTGCCGTCGCTGCCATTGCCGAGATAGCCGCGAATGGTGCGCAGCGTCACCCCGCTCTGCCAGTCCCAGATGCGGATGGTCTTGTCGTTCGATGCCGAGACGATGTCGTCGCCGTCGGGCGTGAAGGTGAGGTCGGTGACCTGTGCACTATGACCGCCGGTGTCGAGATCGAGGTGGAAGTCAGCCGCCTCTTCGGCGTTAGCAGCCGATGCGACTGCAAGCGCACCGGCCATGGCCAGCCAGCAGCAGGCACGCAGGAGGCGGCGGGCTGCTCCTCCCATCGCTATTTGACTTCGGCCGCGGGTTGCCCATTGCGCACATAGGCCTCGATCGCTGTGGCGAAAGTCGGTGAACCCGCCTTGCGCTGTTTGTCGACATAGCCGGCAAAATAACTCCAGAACGAGACGGCATAGTCGCGGAAATAAGCGTCGGTCACTTTGCGCGAACACAGATCGCCGTCGATGCAGAACGACAGGCGGTTGAGGATATAAACGATGCGGTCGAAGTTTTCGCTGAAATCGGCGAGTGGCATGTCGCCACCGCTGGCGGTCATCGCCTCGATGCCGATCCGCTGCCGGAACACCTGCTCCTCGGTCGGCGAGGGGTTGGCGCTGAGCAGATTGTCGTATTTGGCGTTGAGGGCCGCAAGCCGATCTTTCAGCGCGCGCTGCGCCTGCTGGTAGTCCTTGGTTTCCCAGAGCTCAACCAGCGACATGGTCTGCTCGACGCGCTTCTGCTCCTGGTTGGCAAGGAACTGGTAGATCGAAAACATCAAGGTGAAGATGATGGCCAGACGCACCAACAGGCCCGACCAGGCATAGACCAGCATGCGCCAGTCGCGGTCGGTGAACGGGTTCGCTTCCTTCTTGATCTCGTGGCTGCTCGGCCAGGGAAACCCCTCGGTGGTTTCCGGCAAAGCCGGCTTCGTGGCTGGCGCCTTTGCGGGGGCGGCGGTAGCTGCCGTTTGCCTGGTGTTGGCCGCCGGCTTTTTCATTGGCAGCTGTCCAGTTCGATGACGGCGGAGGGATCCAGCACGATGCCGGGCGCCTCCAGCTTCTTTTTCAGGCATTCCAGTTGCAGGCGCGAAATCATGAACTGTACATCGGGCTCCGCCGCCCCCTTGTTCGGTGACGGCAGCGCCTCGACCACGCCCCGCGAGGCGCAGTTGCTGAGATCGACGACAACCGCTCCGTTGCCGCTTTTGGCGATCTGGTCATACTGATCGAGAAAACAGGTTGCCAGTTCAGAGTTGGTGACGATCTGATTGACACAAAGGCCGCAGGCCTCGTCCGCCGAAGCATTGGCGATCAGCAACAGGCTGCCGGCAAGGCCGGCCACCGATCCACGCCAGGAAAACATAGATTTCTTCACAATCGATCCTATCCGCTTCGTCAGGCCGTCATGCGCCATTGCGCCCGCCGGGAATGTTCTCATATCGCGCCGATCACGCAAGAGCCGGTCCGGCCCTTGTGCCGGCATTCGGTCAGGCGCGTGGCACCGTTTCCATAGGGAAGATCATCACCGCGCCCTTCGGGCCGCTCTTGTCGGCGAGCCGCATCACCGAGCGGGTTGCCGGCGCCATGCCGATATCGGTCAGCATGTCGGAGAAGCTGGCAGGGCCTAGCCCGCGCGTCATGGACGCAACGCCGTCCTGCGCCAGGAAGCTCAGATCCTCCTTCTCGCTTTCCGGCGGCGCCTCGGTCAAAACCGCGATCATCCTTTCCATGCCGAAGCTGGTGTCGGTGAAGGCCAGCAGCCCCTCTTCGAGCGAGGCTTGCGGCGTCAGGCGCTCGGCGACGATGTGGGTGATCGAATAGTCGCTGCCGACATAGAGCACGTTGATGTCGACCAGCAGATCAGAGCTGTTCTTTGCCAACACATGCACTTCATCGCCCGGGGAGACGCGAGGCACCACGGAAGCCTGCAACGGTTCGAGACCATCCTTGTCACGGCGTTTGACCTGGAACTGGACGTCGACGTCCTCCGGCTTGTAGTCGGATGCCGCCGCCAGCCGCGACAGCCCGGTGGCACGGAAGATGGTGCGCAGATTTCTGGTCGTGGCCTCGACCAGCTTTTTCCGGTCATCCATGTGAATGATGATCAGCGGCGGCTTGCTGCCGTCCTTCAAGGTCACGTCGCCCGAGGCCGGCAGGAACCACAGCGCTGGCTTGTCGGTCGCGTCCTTGGCAGCGCCGGCAATGGCATTCTCGCGCATCACCGCAAAGCGAAGCTCGGCGCTCTTGCCGGGGTCGACCAGTTCGATGTTGAAGCCGGTTTCCTTGGCCGTAGCCAATTCGTCGAGAACCGAATTGACCAGAGCGGTTTGCTTTTCCAGTCCCTTGGTCGCCGCCGGCCGCGCCACGGCGAGCTTGTAGTCGACGGCGATTTCGGCCACCCGCGCATAGGCGTTGGCGGGAATATCGGCGAGCTTCAGCGCCGGCTTTTTGTCGAATTCGACCGGCTTGACCCGGCTCTCCAGGTTCCTGGCGGACTGCACCTCGAGATAGCCGACCGCATCGGATAGCGGCGACAACGCCGAAGGCAGGATGGCGAGCTTGCTGCCGGGGGTGAGGCGATGCAGCAGGCCGGCGCCGATCGTCGCGTCGCCGTCCTTGATGACAACAGGCCATTGCATGACCGCGTCCGTCTTGTCGGTGCCGAACACGCGCGCGTCGAGTTCGCCCTCGAACAGCGGTGTCGGGCGCGTGCGGCTGTCGGCCGAATATTGCTGCAGCACGGCCTGGCCGAGCTGGCGATAGGTGACGTTCGGGTTCTCAGCCAGTTTCGACAGGATGGTGAAGGTGAACAGGCCGAACCGGGGTGCATCCGTCGTGCCCTTGGGCAGCGGCATCTCCGGTGTCGTCTCCACCGTCTGCGCGGCATAGAAGGCGACCAGCTTGCCCTTGGTGATCGGTTCGCCGCCGGTCGGGGTCAGGTTGAAGGCGGGCTTGCGCCTGCCGTTGTCGTCGACGCCGCGCGAGCCGGCGGCGGATGTCACCTCGTCATAGGCCTTGATCGCCGCGGCCCGCTCGGCTTCGCTGCCGCCGACCAGGTCGGCGAACTCGACCTTGCGCTCCATCTCGTCATCGACTTCGACGGCGCGGGTCGCGGTGCCGGAATGGCAGCAGTCGAACACGACCCAGACGAAGGCGCCTTTGTTGCGGATGGCGTCGAGCGCAGCACCGATCTCGTTGTCGACCAGCGCATTCGGCACGCCCGCATCACGGTTGATCCATTTATCGATGTCGACGGGCAGGAAAATCTCGTCGAGCCCGTCGGTCTCGTCGCCCTTGACCCTCTCCGGCTGCTGGGCGCCGTGACCGGACAGGTGCAGATAGACGAAATCGTCGCGCTGCACCTTGGCGGCGAGGTCGGCCAGCGCGGCCTTGATCGCGGCATGGGTCGGCAAGCCATTTGCGCCTGGGACGTCCTTGGCCAGCAGCGTGACATTCTCGGGCGCGAACCGCACCGGGTCGGGCACGTTCTTCAACAGGTATTCGTGGACCAGGCCCGCATCGTTCTTCGGTCCGATCAGCCAGTTCCTCTGCGGCAGGTTCGGATATTCGGTACAGGCGACCAGCAGCGCATGGTAAGTGCGCGATGCTGCAATGGTCCTGAACGACACCATGCCAGCCATCGTCAGCGCGGACGTGCCGACCAGCAGCGTCCGCCGCGTCAATTTGATCATGATTGCTTCCCCAAGCCCGATCGAATTTCCCAAGCGCGGCAATCCTTGCCGAAGATTTTGTCAGTATTTTGAATGTTGCATCGCAGAGCAACCCGCCTGTTACCCCGCTCCGGTCGACGATAGGCTTTCTCGACAGCCTTCCGGCGCAGAGATGTTGTAAACAGTAGCAAAAATGGCTGTTCGTCGCTATCTGGATGGGTAGGGATCGTTTGCGCGCGGAAATGATGCGCGAGCGACGCAAGACAGGTTGGAAACAGGATCATGGCGGCGAGGGATGTACTGACGAAGAACCAGCTGTGCGTGCTCGAGAAACTCGAGGCCGCCAGCGGGCCGCTCAGCGCCTACACGTTGCTCGACCAGCTGCGTGAGCGCGGCTTTCGCGCGCCGCTGCAGGTCTACCGGGCGCTCGACACGCTGGTGAAGTCCGGCTTCGTGCATCGGCTCGAAAGCATCAACTCCTTCGTCGCTTGCGCCGAGCCGCATGACCACAGCCATTCAATGACCGCCTTCGCCATCTGCGACACATGCGGGCAGGTCACCGAAATGTCCGATCACGATGTCGACCACCGGCTGGACGAATGGGTGCGCTCGACAGGCTTCGCCGCCAAGAAGGCGGTGATCGAATTTCGCGGGATATGTGCGAAGTGTTTGGCTGAAGCGGCCTAACGCGCGGTCGACCAGGCGAACCAGAACGCAACGAGCGCCAGCAAGGCCGAAAGCAGCCGTCGGCTGGTTCGTTTCAGCCGTGGATCGTTGAGGAATGGCTGCAGCGCTCCCGCCAACACGACGATCAGTCCATGGATGGCTGTCGCGATGGCCACATAGGTCAGGATAAGCAGGACAGTCTGCGCAAGTATCGGTCGTCCGGCCTCGACGAAGGTCGGCAGCACGGCGACATAGAAGATCGCCGCCTTCGGATTGAGGAGATTGGTGACAAATCCGCGCCAGAAATACTTCCCACCCGGATTGCCCTTGTTCGAAACCACATCGGTTCCAGCGGTCCAACCCTCCCAAGCGAGATAAAGCAGGAACAGAATGCCTGCCCAGCGGAGACCCTCGTAGAGCAAGGGCGACGCCTGAATCACTTCGGCGACGCCCAGGGCGGCGATGCCGCCAATGGCCGCCAGACCCGATGCGATGCCCGCCACGGTGGCGAAGCCCGCCCTGCGGCCGTGGCTCGCCGAAACCAGTGCCAGGTAAGTCATGTTGGGGCCTGGCRTCAGTTCGATCAACAGCGACGCCAGCGCGAATGAGAGGAATGTGGCCGTTGAAAACGGCAGCATTTCACTCACTTCAATGTGCCTCGTCCCAGTTGTTGGCGGCGCGGGCGTCGACATGCAGCGGCACCGACATCGACACCGCCGGCATCGCCGCGTTCTCCATGGTGTGACGCACGACGGGGATCGTCGCCTCGACTTCAGCTTCGACCGTCTCGAAGATCAGCTCGTCATGCACCTGCAGCAGCATGCGGGCCGACAGCTTCGCCTTCTCCAGCGCCTCGTCCATGCGCACCATGGCGCGGCGGATGATGTCCGCGGCGGTGCCTTGCAGGCGGGCGTTGATCGATGCGCGCTCGTTGAACGCGCGAACCGAGGGATTGGAGGATCGGATGTCAGGATAGTGGATGCGGCGGCCGAAGATCGTTTCGACGAAGCCGTGCTCGCGGGCGTAGGCCTTGGTCTCCTCGATGTAGTCGCGGATACCGGGGAAGCGCTCGAAATACTTCTTGATGTAGTTGCTTGCTTCCTCGCGCGGGATCGACAGCTGGTTGGCGAGGCCGAAGGCGGAAATGCCATAGATGATGCCGAAATTGATCGCCTTGGCGCGACGGCGGACTTCCGAAGGCATGCCTTCTACCGGCACATTGAACATTTCCGACGCGGTGATGGCGTGGATGTCGGCGCCGTCGGCGAAGGCCTGTCGCAGTTGCGGGATTTCGGCGACATGGGCGAGCACCCGCAGCTCGATCTGGCTGTAGTCGGCAGAGACCAGCCGGTTGCCCTTGTCGGCGATGAAGGCGGTCCTGATCTTGCGGCCTTCGGCAGTGCGCACTGGAATGTTCTGCAGGTTCGGATCGGATGACGACAGCCGGCCCGTCGTCGTTGCCGCCAGTGCGTAGGAGGTGTGGACGCGCTTGGTGTCCGGGTGGATGAAGCCCGGCAGCGCATCGGTGTAGGTCGATTTCAGCTTGGTCAGCTGGCGCCAGTCGACGATCTTGCGCGGCAGTTCATGGCCTTCGGCGGCGAGGTCCTCGAGAAGTTGCGCCGAGGTCGACCATTGCCCGGTCTTGGTTTTCGAACCGCCGGGCAGGCCCATGCGGCCGAACAGGATGTCGCCAAGCTGTTTTGGCGAACCGATGTTGATGCGCTCGCCGATGAGTTGGTAGATTTCCTCTTCGAGCCTAGCGGCGCCCTGCGCCAGTTCGCCCGAGAGCCGCGACAGGATCTGCCGATCGACGGAGATGCCGCGCTGTTCCATGCGCGCCAGCACCGGCACCAGCGGCCGCTCCAGCCGTTCATAGACCGACACCAGGCCCTTGGCGGCAAGCCGCGGCTTCAGCACCAGCCAGAGCCGCATCGTCATATCGGCGTCCTCGGCGGCATGAGCCGTCGCCCTGTCGATGTCGACCTGATCGAAACCGACGGCGCTTTTGCCCGAGCCGGTAACCTCCTTGAGCTGGAGAGGGGTGTGGCCAAGCCATTTCTCGGCAAGTGAGTCCATGCCGTGACCATGAGGGGTGCCGGCATCGAGCACATAGGAGATCAGCATGGTGTCGTCAAAAGGCGCGACATCGATACCATAGCGGCTCATGATGACCAGATCGTATTTCAGGTTCTGCGCGATCTTGAGAACCGACCTGTCCTCCAGCAGCGGTTTCAGCACGGCCAGCGCCTCGCGAAGCTGGATCTGGTTTTCGACCGCGCCGCCCCCGAGCAGATCACCGTTGCCGCTCTTGTGGGCAAAAGGAATGTAGGCGGCGCGGCCGGGCGCCGTGGCAATGGACATGCCGATCAACTCGGCCTGCATCGGATCGGCCGACGTCGCCCTCACGTCGAAAGCGGCAAGGCCGGTCTCGGTTGCCTCGGCGACCCAGGCTTTCAAGGTCGCGACATCGCGGATGCAATGATAGGCTGACGTATCGATCTTGCGGGTGGCGGCGCTCTCCAACCGCAGTGCGGCGAGCAGGGAAGGGGTGTCGCCGCTGATGGGTTTGTCGGCGCCCGGGGCCTGGTTTGCCGCGCCGTCTTCGCCGGTCTTGGCAGGTCGGACGTTGGAAGTTCCCGCGCCAACATCGGGGCCATGCGCGGCGTCGGCACGCTCGACGGTCACCGTGACGGCCTGGACGTCGCCGGCCTCGGTGCCGGTCGCTTCCGCCACCCGGCGGGTCAGCGAGGTGAATTCCATGGTCTTGAGGAAGCCGATCAGCTTCGGTCCGTCCGGGGCGTGCAGGATGAAGTCGTCCAGACCCTCTGCCACCGGAACGTCGGCCTTCAGCGTCACCAACTGGCGTGAAATGCGCGCCTTGTCTGCGTTGGCGATGATCGATTCGCGCCTTTTGTCCTGCTTGATCTCGCCGGCGCGGGCCAGCAGTCCGTCGAGGTCGCCAAACTGCTCCAGCAACTGCGCCGCCGTCTTCGGCCCGATACCGGGCACGCCGGGCACATTGTCGACGGAATCACCCGTCAGCGCCTGCAGGTCGACCATCTTTTCCGGCGGCACACCCCATTTCTCGATGACTTCCGGAATGCCAATCTGGCGGTCCTTCATCGGGTCGTACATGCCGACCGTGTCGCCGACCAACTGCATCAGGTCCTTGTCGGAGGAGATGATGGTGGTGTCGCCGCCCGCTTCGCGGGCCAGCCTGGCATAAGTGGCGATCAGGTCGTCGGCCTCGTAGCCTTCGATCTCGATGCAAGGCAGGTTGAACGCCCTGGTCGCCTGGCGGATCAGGCCGAATTGCGGGATCAGGTCTTCCGGCGGCGCCGAGCGGTTGGCCTTGTATTCGGGGTAGAGGTCGTTGCGGAAGGTTTTCGAGGAATAATCGAAAATAACGGCGAAATGCGTCGGCACAATGCCTACATCGGTGTTGCGGGCATCCAGCATCAGCTTCCACAGCATGTTGCAGAAGCCGGAAACGGCGCCGACCGGCAGGCCGTCGGATTTGCGGGTCAGCGGTGGCAGTGCATGATAGGCACGGAAGATGTAACCGGAGCCGTCGATAAGGAAGAGATGATCGCCTTTTTTCATGTCGGCAGGGATAGCGCGGCTCGATGCTGCGGTCCATGCCAAAGGCGCCGGCACCCACCGGTTCCGGCAACACCCTGACAGAATGGCAGCGGCCGGACTGCTCACGCCCATGTTACAAAAGTGTAATTTTCATGCCCTTGAATCGCCACGTTCAAAGACCCAAATAAACGTCATCGGCAGTTTTCGCCGAAGTCCGGAGCAAGGCCCGTCCCCCGCCTATCCCGGACACCTGCGGCAGCCTATCCCCCCTCTCCGGGCTGCCGCATCGTTTCGAGTAGAAGGCCGCCGTGGTTCCCCCTCCACCACGGCGGTCTTTTTTTGTCGTTCGAGAGGCATTGCGCGCCTTGGTCCAATCGTCCCGGGCTTTTCGTTCGCCCAGTCTGCCTTTACGGTCCCGGCACTGAATCGAAAGGCTTCACAAATGTCCGCAGTTTCCCCCGTTCTCGATCGCCTCGACAAGAATCTCGACCAGAGCCTTGAGCGCCTGTTCGGCCTGCTCAGGATCAAGTCGATCTCCACCGATCCGGCCTATGGCGCCGACTGCCGCAAGGCGGCGGAATGGCTGGTGGCAGACCTCAAGCTGATCGGTTTCGACGCCAGCGTGCGCGACACGCCCGGATACCCGATGGTCGTTGCGCATCATGATGGACCAGCCGGCTCGCCGCATGTGCTGTTCTACGGCCACTACGACGTGCAGCCGGTCGATCCGATCGAATTGTGGGAAAGCGATCCGTTTTCGCCTGCGGTCAAGGAAATCGAGCCCGGCCACAGGGTGATCACCGGGCGTGGTTCGGCCGACGACAAGGGCCAGTTGATGACCTTCGTCGAGGCATGCCGGGCCTGGAAGCAGGTGCATGGCAATTTGCCGTGCCGCATCACCATCCTGTTCGAGGGCGAGGAGGAATCCGGGTCACCGTCGCTGAAACCGTTCCTCGAAGCCAATGCCGACGAGTTGAAGGCCGATTTCGCGCTGGTCTGCGATACCAGCATGTGGGACCGCGACACGCCGTCGATCTGCGTCGGGCTGCGCGGAATGGTCGGTGAGGAGATCACGGTGAAGGCCGCCGATCGCGACTTGCATTCCGGCCTCTATGGCGGTGCCGCTGCCAACCCGATCCGCATCCTGGCCAAGGTTTTGGCCGATATCCACGACAAGGACGGCCACATCACCATTCCAGGCTTCTATGAGGGCGTCGAGGAAACGCCGTCGCAGATCCTGAAATCATGGGAGACGCTTGGCGAGACGGCCGAGATGTTCCTCGGACCCGTCGGCCTGTCGATCCCGTCGGGTGAGAAGGGCCGCTCAGTGCTGGAACTGACGTGGGCGCGGCCGACGGCCGAGTTCAACGGCATCATCGGCGGCTACACCGGCAAGGGCTTCAAGACGGTGATCGCGGCGGAAGCCTCGGCAAAGGTCTCGTTCCGCCTCGTCCACAAGCAGGACCCGGCCAAGATCCGCGCTGCGTTCCAGAAGTTCGTCAKGGAGCGCATTCCGGCCGACTGTTCGGTCGAATTCCACCCGCATGGCGGCTCGCCGGCAATCCAGCTTTCCTACGACTCACCGTTCCTGGCCAAGGCCAAGAACGCGCTGTCCGACGAATGGCCGAAGCCGGCGGTGACGACGGGCGGTGGCGGCTCGATTCCCGTCGTTGGTGACTTCCAGACCTATCTCGGCATGGAATCGCTGCTGGTCGGCTTCGGCCTCGACGACGACCGCATCCATTCGCCCAACGAGAAATACGAGCTGAGCTCCTTCCACAAGGGCCAGCGCTCGTGGGCGCGGATTCTTGAGGCGTTAACGCGCTGAGGCGGCGGGACCCCAGTTTTCCTGTTGATTTTTCAGCGGATCGCGGCGAGGACGGGCCACGAGACAAAAGCGACACGGCGTCCCTTGCGCTTCAAGGGATGCCGCACGCTCGACCGGAGAAGACAATGGCCGACATCCGTTTCCACAAAAATGACTTGCCCGACCTTTCGCACTACAATGTCGGGGCGGTGGCCATCGACACCGAGACGCTGGGGCTCAACCCGCATCGCGACCGGCTGTGCGTGGTGCAGATCTCGCCGGGCGACGGCACGGCCGACGTGATCCAGATCGCGCCGGGTCAGAAGAAGGCGCCGAACCTCGTCAGCCTGCTGAGAAATCGCGGCGTGACCAAGTTGTTCCACTACGGGCGCTTCGACCTTGCCGTGCTTTACAATGCGTTCGGGGTGATGCCCGAGCCTGTGTTCTGCACCAAGATCGCCTCGCGGCTGACCCGCACCTACACCGACCGGCACGGGCTGAAGGACATCTGCTTCGAGCTTCTCGGCGTCGGCCTGTCCAAGGCGCAGCAATCGTCGGACTGGGCGGCCGAGACGCTGTCGCCCGAACAGCTCGAATACGCCGCTTCCGATGTGCTCTATTTGCACCGTTTGCGCGATGTGCTGGCCGGGCGGCTGGCGCGAGACGGGCGCACCAAGGAGGCCGATGCCTGCTTCCGCTTCCTGCCGACGCGTGCCAAACTCGACCTCATGGGCTGGGACGAAGAGGATATCTTCGCCCACAGCTGATGACCTTGGTTAGACTCTGCTGACCCGTTTGGAACCAGATGCAGGGCGCCGCGTTCTGTCGGCTGAGTCTGGTCTGTTCGAAGGGGGGACGACATGGCGGACAGAAAGCCGATAGCGACCGCGCCGAAGGACGGCTCCAAGGTCTCCGTCACCTGGAAGGACAGCGACGGCGTCATCAACGAATCCATCGCGCAATATCGCGACGACGGCTGGTGGGTCTACACCGACAGTCATACGCAAAAGAAGGTCGAGCCGACCAGCTGGCGGCCTGCCGCAAGCGACGATGACGACCAATGAGCGTGCCGCTGGCGAGGCTGGCTGGTTTCGAATAGCCTGAAATCGTTGATATCGAGGCCGATTCGGAGCTTTCCGCTCCGCGCTCGCCCTCTTGCTCGGAGGAAATCGTCATGGGTGTCGAAAGCCTGCTCGTCTTCATCATCATTGGTGCCATCGCCGGCTGGCTCGCCGGTCTCATCGTGTCCGGCTTCGGCTTCGGCCTGATCGGCAACATCATCGTCGGCATCGTCGGCGCATTCATCGCCGGCTGGCTGTTCCCGCGGATCGGCTTCTCCATCGGAGGCGGCGTTCTCGCGGCGATCATCCACGCCACGATCGGCGCCATCATCCTTTTGGTGCTGGTCAAGGTCCTGAAACGAGCTTGACGCTCGACAACCGAAAGAGCGCGCCATGAAACAGAATACGCTCTATCTCGTCATTGGCGCGCTCGTCGTCGTGGTCATCGCGCTCGGCATCTATATCTATCGCGAGCAGACCAAACCGAAGGGCGTCGAGCTCAAGATCGACGACAAGGGCATCTCGATCCAGCAGAATTGATGGCATCGGACCGACGCCGACCGCCGTCGCCTTGTTGTGCAAGAGGGCGGCGCCGATATGGCGTTGGAACCGATCCGCAAGCAATTGAATCCACATTGCTTCGATTTTTCCCGACTTAACCCGCCCTTAAATCGCCGCATCTACTCTTCAACCCGAACGCCATAAGCATCGGGGATATCAAGCACAGCGCATGGCGAACCGCAGAGACAATCGCATCGAACCCAGTTTCGAGGGTGCGCCGCAGGCGAAATCCTCGGCGGGTCTTTCGGTGAACGAGGAGGATCGCGTCGTGCCGAGCAACCGCAAAGCCTCCGCAAAACGCAAGCCGGCCAAGGGAAAATCGTCGCGCGGCGGGCGCGGCAGAAGCCGGCGCGGCCTGTTCGGCGTGCTCGGCCGGCTGTTTTACTGGTGCTTCGTGCTCGCCATCTGGGGCGGCATCGCGGCGGCCGGCATCGTCATCTACTACGGCGCCAAGATGCCGGCGGCCACAACCTGGTCGATCCCCGACCGCGCCCCCAACATCAAGATCGTCTCAGTCGACAACCAACTGCTCGCCAATCGAGGCATGAGCGGTGGCGAGGCCGTCGGCTTACACGAAATGTCGCCCTATATCCCCGAGGCCGTCATCGCCATCGAGGATCGCCGCTTCTACTCGCATTTCGGCATCGACCCGATCGGGCTGTCGCGCGCGATGGTGACCAATCTGCTTGGCGGGCATTTCTCGCAGGGCGGTTCGACGCTGACCCAGCAATTGGCCAAGAACCTGTTCCTGACGCCAGACCGTACGCTGGAGCGCAAGGTGCAGGAAGTGCTGCTGGCGCTGTGGCTCGAGCACAAGCACACCAAGGACCAGATCCTCGAAATGTACCTCAATCGGGTCTATTTCGGTTCCGGCGCCTACGGCGTCGAGGCGGCCTCGCGCCGCTATTTCGGCAAGAGCGCGCGCGACGTCACCCTGTCGGAAGCAGCCCTGCTTGCCGGCCTGCTGAAGGCGCCGTCGCGGCTGTCACCGGCGCGCGATCCGAAGGCCGCCGAGGAACGCTCGCAGCTCGTGCTTGCCGCCATGCGCGACGAGGGCAAGATCAGCGCCAAGGAGCTGACTTCCGCGATGAGCGCGCCGGCGACGCGCGCGCCGTCGTACTGGACTGGCTCGGAGAATTACGTCGCCGACACCATCATGGAAGAACTGCCTGACCTGATCGGCGCAGTGCGCGGTGACATCATCGTCGACAGCACCGTCGACCTGACGCTGCAGAAACTCGCCGAACAGTCGATCCGCAAGCTGATCGATGACAGCGGCAAGAAGCTCAACGTCACCCAGGGCGCCCTGGTGTCGATCGACGATTCCGGCGCGGTGCGCGCCATGGTCGGTGGCTACGACTATTCGACCAGCCAGTTCGACCGTGCTTCGGAAGCACGCCGCCAGCCCGGCTCGGCGTTCAAGCCATTCGTCTACATGGCAGCCCTCGAGGCCGGCCGCACGCCCGACAGCGTGCGCAACGATGCGCCGATCAAGATCGGCAACTGGACGCCCGACAATTACGGCGGCAAGTATTTCGGCAAGGTGACGCTGGCCACCGCGCTGGCGAAATCGCTGAATTCGGTCGCCGCCCAGCTGACCATGGAGGTCGGGCCGAACGCCGTCGTCGAGGCGGCGCACCGCATGGGCATCCAGTCCGAGCTGCAGTCCAACACCTCGATCGCGCTCGGCACCTCGGAGGTGACGCCGCTGGAACTGACATCGGCCTACGTACCCTTCGCCAATGGCGGCTACAAGCCGGACATCCATTTCATCCGCCGCGTGACGACCACAGACGGCAAGGTGCTTTACGACAGCGGCGGCGGCAGCGCGCCGCGAGTCGTCAAGCCCGAGATCGTCGGCATGATGAACTCGATGATGACCGGCACAGTCGAGACCGGCACCGCCAGGAAGGCAGCTTTCGCCTGGCCGTCGGCCGGTAAGACCGGCACCAGCCAGAATTCGCGTGACGCGTGGTTCGTCGGCTACACCGCCAATCTCACCACCGGCGTCTGGTTCGGCAATGACGACGGCAGCCCGATGAAGAAGGTCACCGGCGGCGCGCTGCCGGCGCAGGCCTGGCACGAATTCATGGTCGCCGCGCATGAGGGCGTGCCGGTGCGGCCGCTGCCCGGCACCTGGAAGTCGACCCCCGCCGACACGATCGTGCCCGACGAGATACCTTCGGCAAACAACAGCCAGCCGGCGCCGGTTCCGCCCGCGTCCGTTGGCCAGCAGGCGCCGGCCGCGCAGGCTGCTGCGCCGGTCACGCCGCCGCCAACCCCGGTCCGCGCCGTGCGTCCCGCCCAGACCGTCGATGCCGATGGCCTTGCCATGCCGGAGGACGAGGGCGCCACCGCTTCGATCAAGCATCCGGTGCCGCCCGGCAATGTCGGCGGTCCGCTGAAGAAGAAGCAGACTTCGATCCTCGATATTCTTGGCGGGGGCTGACTTTGTTTTTCTTCGTGGCGAAACGTGGCTAATCTCAGATCAGTAGGGATGGCCGGAGCAGCTCGAGTAATGGAAGCCGTTCGTAGGTTTAACCGTCTGAGCTTTGAACAATGGTCGTTGCTGATCGCTATGACGGCAAGCGCTATTTTGTTCCGACAGGCACCCAACCTCAGATCTGATCCGGCGTACCTTCTCGACGAGAGGTTAGGCGGAATGGCAGGCGCTTTCGTCGCCGGACTTCTCATACCGTATGGTTTGGCGTGGCTTTGCGGACGCGTTATGCAAAGATCTCGTATCGTGTTTTTGGGTGTTCTTTGGGTACTGGCGCTCCTCGTATTCCTGTCTAATCTCAACCTGCGCTACGAGTGCCCCACCTGCTATTGAGGATGTCGCCCGTCATTTTAGGATCGGTCAGCACGGCTCTCGCCACCGGAACCATATTCGGCTAGATCACGTCGCTGGAGACCTGACATGGCTGAACTCGACACCCGAAAAACCATCGTGCTGACCGGCGCCAGCCGCGGCATCGGCCACGCCACGGTCAAGCGCTTTTCGCGCGAAGGCTGGCGCGTCATCACCTGTTCGAGGCAGGCTTTTGCTGAGGATTGCCCGTGGCCGGCCGGGCCGGAAGACCACATCAAGGTCGATCTCGCCGACCAGGAAGATGTCGGCATCGCGGTGTCGGAAATCCGCCACCGGCTGGAGGCGCATGGCGGCCAGCTGCATGCGTTGGTCAACAATGCCGGCATTTCGCCGAAGCTCAAGGACGGCAACAGCCGGATGGACTCGATCGACACGCCAATGCATGTCTGGCGCGATGTGTTCCAGGTCAATTTCTTCGCGCCGATCATGCTGGCGCGCGGCCTGTTTAAGGAATTGGCGGCGGCCAAGGGCTCGATCGTCAACGTCACTTCGATCGCCGGCACGCGTGTGCATCCTTTCGCCGGCACCGCCTATGCGACATCGAAGGCGGCACTCGGCTCGCTGACGCGCGAGATGGCGCATGATTTCGGCCCGCACGGCATTCGCGTCAACGCTATTGCGCCGGGCGAGATCGACACCGCGATCCTGTCGCCGGGCACGGACAAGATCGTCGAGACGATCCCGCTCAGGCGCCTTGGTACCACGGCGGAAGTCGCCGACATCATCTTCTTCCTGTGTTCGCAGCAGGCGTCCTACGTGACCGGCTCGGAAATCCACATCAATGGCGGCCAGCACGTGTGAGCGGGTCGATTTCTTTGTTTTGACGCCATTCCGGACGGAAAACCGCTTCACACTTTTCCTGGAATTGCTCCAACTCATCCGGTTATGGTGAGAACAGCCTTGCCGCTGATGCTGCGCTGTCGCAGTGCGTCGAGGGCCTGGGCGACGTCTGTCCACGGGACGGTCAAGACCACGCGCGTTTCGAGCCGACCCGCCGCGACCATAGCGAGCAGCGAGGCGATATCCGCGCCAATGCCTGAACCGGAAGCGTAATACGCGAAAGAATGAAGCCTCGCCCCCTCGTGACCCGGAACGAACTGGCGGAATCCAATGGGCGTGAGTTCGCCGCTGCTCGAGCCGAACATGACGATTGTCCCGCCAGGTGCGACGCGTTCGATCGCGTGTGCGAGGCTTTCGCCGCCGACTGATTCAGTGATCAGTGAAAACAGCCCTTCAGCCCGCTCGATCGACTCGACCACCTGCCCGGCTCCAAGGTTGCGGAGATCCCCTCCGTGTCGGGAGGCGGCGACTGCGGTCACGAACGCGCCCTGCTGGTGGGCGATCTGGACCTGGAAACGACCGACCGCACCGCTTGCGCCGGTGATCAGGACCTGCTGGTCGGCCAGGTCACCTCCATGGCGCAGGGTCCTGAGCGCCGTCGTGCCCGAGACCGGAAGCGTGGCGGCGGAGGCGAAGCTGACGTGATCCGGCAGGATGGCGAGACGGTCGGTTGAAACGGCGACACGTTCGGCCCAGCCGGCCTGGTCAACCAAAGCCGCAACCCGGGCGCTCGCGGCTGGCCCGGAGCCATCGGCTGCCGAGCGTTCGACAACCCCGACGATATCCTGGCCGGGTATCCAGCCGGCTGGACGTATGGCGAGCAGGCGCAGTTCACCCCGGTTCAACGAAGTTGCGTGGACCGACACAAGCGCCTCGTTCGAGGCCGGTTGAGGCTCGTCGAGCTCTGAGAGTTTCAGCCGGGTGGCGCTATCTGGAGAGATGACCAGGGCGAGCATAGTTCATACCTCATTGCTGCGTGGTGGACGCATAGCCTTTCGGGGGCGGCTGCCTATGCCTTGGTCTTGCCGGTTGGCAGACGCGGCCGTTTGAAGAACCTGTACCCGCGCTCAGGCGGGCTCATTCGCAAGCCGAAACCTATCGACTTTCCCACTTGAATAATTTAGCTATCAACGCAATCGATCGCTAAAAACAGTCAATCATGAGACAGCCTCTTCGCTACCCCTGGCTCGATTTCGATGTGGATGTGCTTTCCGAGCCGGCGATCGCCGTGCGCGTCGACGTCACCGAGACCAGGGCCGAGGTCCCCTCCCATTGGCACCGCAAAGGCCAGCTTGTCTTCGCGCTCGGTGGCGGCGTCACCTGCCGCGTTCCCAGCGGCCTGTGGATGGTGCCGCCGCATTGCGGGGTGTGGATTCCCGGCAGTATGGAGCACAGCAATATCGCCACCGCCAACGCCCGGATTTTCTTCGTGTACATCGAGCCGGGAGCCGCCGATCTGCCGGACCGGTGCTGCACGCTGTCGATCTCGCCGCTGCTGCGCGAACTGATCGTCGAGCTGGCCGATCACGGGCAGGACGACGATTCACGGAAAGCCGTGCTGACCACGGTTCTGCTCAGCGAACTGCCGCGCATGCCTGTCCAGCAGCTGCATATGCCGATATCGTCAGAGCCGCGCTTGAGGCGGATCGTCGATGCCTTGGCCGAGAATCCTGCCGACCGCAGCAATCTGGCCGAATGGGCCAGGCGTGTCGCTCTCAGCGAGAGCAGCCTGGCTCGCCTGGTGGTGAGAGAGACTGGCCTGAGCTTCGGACGCTGGCGCCAGCAACTGCATCTGATCGTCGCGATACGGGAACTGGCCTCGGGCGCAAGCGTGCAGCAGGTTTCGGCAGATATCGGCTATGAGTCCGTCACGGCCTTCATCACCATGTTCAAGAAGGCGCTGGGCAAGCCGCCTGCACAGTATCTCAGCAGCGTTGCGCAGAATGGCGGCTCAGCATTCGTTGCGTGATCAATTCGATTGAGGGCGGACGCTCGAAGTCGACAGATGCAATCTGTCGCCGGCCATCGGTCAGTCGCGAACCGTAATCGTTCTGGATCGGCTCAGGCAGCGGACGGTTCAGAGGCCTCGGGTGGCTTGTGCCCAAGCACCTCTTCGACGATGCCGCGGGCGATCTCGCGCTCGCCCATGATGACCGTGTCGGCGCCGAGCCCCTTGAGATGCTCGACCTCGGCGTCGGAATGGGCGCGGGCGATGACGTTGATGCCGGGGTTGGCGGCCCGCGCCCGCAGCACGATCTGGCCGGCCTCGAAGGCATTGGGGATGGCCAGGATCAGCCGCTTGGCGCCTTCAGGATTGGCGGCGGCGAACACTTCGGCATTCGCCGCATTGCCGGACACGGTCTCGATGCCGTCGGCCTTCAGCCTGGCCAGCGTCTTGTCGGCATCTTCGATGACGAGGAAGGGCAGGGCGGCCTCTTTCAGCGCCGCGCCGACGAGGCTGCCGACACGGCCATAGCCGATCAGGATGGCGTGGTTGGCGAGAATTGTCCTGGGCGGCGGCCCATCTTCCCTGTTGGTCGTCGCCGCGACCGAGGCCACCTGACCGGGTTCCGTCGCCGGACCGAGCGGCTTTGTCTCGACTGGCGGCGCCGTTCTGGCGGCGCGGGCTTCAAGCCATGGTTTCATCCAGTCGATGGCCAGGAACATCAGCGGATTGAGGACGATCGACAGGATGGCGCCGGCCAGGATCAGGTCACGGCCCTGTTCGGGCAATAGTTTCAGCCCGACACCGAGTTCGGCCAGGATGAAGGARAATTCGCCGATCTGGGCCAGACTTGCCGAAATCATCAGCGCCGTGGCCAGCGGATAGCCAAAGGCAATGACGATGACGAATGCCGCCAGCGATTTGCCGATGACGATGATGGCGAGCGTCGCTAGGATCGGCCAGCCATTGCTGATCAGGCTGAACGGGTCGAACAGCATGCCAACCGAGACGAAGAACAGCACGGAAAAGGCATCGCGCAGCGGAAGCGATTCCTCGGCGGCGCGATGGCTGAGCTCCGACTCGCTCATGATCATGCCGGCAAAGAAGGCGCCCAACGCCAGCGAAACCCCGAACAGCTTGGCCGCGCCAAAGGCGACGCCAAGCGCAATGGCCAGCACGGCGAGCCGGAACAGTTCGCGCGAGCCGGTGTGGGCGACATAGTGGAGGATCCAGGGGATGACCCGGCGGCCGACGACCAGCATGACGACGACGAAGGCGGCGACCTTGGCCAGCGTGATACCAACGACGCCCCAGATGCCGTAGCTGGCCGGCAGCGACAGCAGGCCGCTCACATGGGTGTCCGCCTGCTCCTGGCCGCCGAGCACGCCGGCAAGAGCCGGCAGCAGCACCAGCGCCAGCACCATGGCCAGGTCCTCGACGATCAGCCAGCCGACGGCGATGCGGCCGCGCTCGGTCTCGATCATCCGCCGCTCTTGCAAGGCGCGCAGCAGAACCACGGTCGAGGCGACCGAAAGTGCCAGGCCGAAAACCAGGCCCGCGCCCATCGACCAGCCGAGCATCCAGGACAGCCCGGCGCCGAGCGCGGTGGCAAAGCCGATCTGGACGATGGCGCCGGGCACGGCGATGGCGCGCACCGACAGCAAATCCTTCAGCGAGAAGTGCAGGCCGACGCCGAACATTAGCAGGATGACGCCGATTTCGGCGAGCTCATTGGCAAGGCCGGCATCGGCGACGAAGCCGGGCGTGTTCGGCCCGACCAGCACGCCAGCTACGAGATAGCCGACCAGTGGCGGAATGCGGAAGCGGTTGGCGAGAGCCCCGAAGACGAAAGCCAGCCCCAGACCGGCGACGATGGTGGCGATAAGGGGCGTGTCATGCGGCATTGTCTATGGAGCGCCTTTCAAACCAGAAATGTCGGATGTGCGCCGCCCGAAGCCGCCGCCTGTTTGCAATATGGTGGAAGGGGTGTCGACGATGCAACCCGCAAGCGCGCGAAATCGACGGCGAGAGGCGCAGAAAACAAATAGCCGTCAGAATTCACGCAGATCAAGTCACCACCTGATCGAAAAGGGCAGCGATTTTGCTGCCCTACATGGGTTTTGGTAAGGGTGGCTTTAATCTACCAAATTGGTAGAATTTAGAAAAAACTGTTTTGCGATATTTTCCGTCGGGCGCTAAAAGAGGCGCAAATCAAGGCCTGCGGCAGCAGCTTGAATCCGCCCCATGTGCCAACGAGGAATATTATTCTCTTGGCCGACAGGCTTTCAGAAAAGCGATTGCATCCCGACAAGCGATGCGCGAGTGCGTTCCTTCTGGTTTTTCGCGCCCGCGCGTAGAACTGCAGGCCTGTTCAGGGTTACGCTCGCGTCCATGTCGCACACAACTCCCAAGCTCAATGCCTTCCCCGTCTTCCTGCGGGTCGAAGGGCAGACCGTGGCCATCGTCGGCGGTGGTGACGAGGCGCTGGCCAAGGCGCGGCTGATCGGGCAGTCGAGCGCGGCCCTGCGCATCATTGCGGAACACGCCGAGCCCGACCTGTTGGCCTTCATCGCTCAGGCTGGCGCGAACCATGTGGCCGCCACGTACGACGTGTCGCAGCTCGAAGGCGCGGTCATGGTGTTTGCCGCCAGCGGCGACGACGAACTCGACCGCCGCGTGGCTGGGGACGCGCGCCGTCTGGGGATCCCGGTCAATGCCGTCGACCGGCCGGAGCTCTGCGATTTCTTCACCCCGGCGGTGGTCAACCGCGCGCCGGTCGCCATCGCCATCGGTACGGAAGGGGCGGGACCGGTGCTTGCCCAGATGCTGCGCAGCCGCATCGACCAGCTGCTGTCGCCGTCGCTTGGCCCGCTGGCAACGCTTGCCGCGTCGTTTCGCGGTGCTGCCGAGAAACTGCTGCCGAAAGGCAACGCCCGTCGACGCTTCTGGAGCGACTTTTTCGGCGGCGCGCCTGCCCATGCCGTGGACGCAGGCCAGCTGTCGCAGGCGCATGACGCCGCCGTCGATCTTCTGCTTTCAAACACGCCACCTTCGGGCCATATCGCGCTCGTCGGTGCCGGTCCGGGAGCCGAGGATCTTTTGACCTTGCGCGCCCACCGCCTGCTGATGGAAGCCGATGTCATTGTCCATGACGCGCTGGTGGCGGAAGCGGTCGTCGCCATGGGACGTCGCGATGCCGAGCGCCTGCCGGTCGGCAAACGCAAGGGCTGCCACACCAAGAGCCAGGCCGAGATCAATGCGCTCCTGGTCGAGCTTGGGCGCCAAGGCAAGCGTGTCGTGCGGCTGAAGTCGGGCGATCCGCTGGTGTTCGGTCGGGCCGGCGAGGAGATGGCAGCACTGCGTGATGCCGGCATCGCCTATGAGGTGGTTCCGGGTGTTACCGCAGCCTTCGCCGCCGCCGCCGATTTCGAGTTGCCGCTGACCTTGCGCGGCGTTTCCTCGTCGATGGTGTTCACGACCGGACATGACCTCAAGGGCAATTCGCTGCCCGACTGGGCCAAGCTTGCCATTTCGGGGGCGACCGTCGCCGTCTATATGGGCCGCTCGGTGGCGGCCGAAGTTGCCGGCCGGCTGATCGAGGCCGGTCTGTCGCCCGACACGGCGGTGGCCGTGGTCGAGAATGCCAGCCTCGCCAATCGCCGACGCTTCCACGGCACGCTTGCCGACCTGCCGTCGCTGGAAGCGCGTGCCGATCTTTCCGGCCCGGTCATGACCATCATCGGCGATGCGGTTGCCGGCGCCAACTTTGAACGGTCCGAACCGCTCGCGGCTCACAGGCATGCAGGCGTGTCCGCAGCTGCCACTGAGAGAGTTCAGCAATGAAGATACTGACCGCTAACCGCCTCAGTGACGGCATTGCCGTCTGGTATGCTGATGGCGGCTGGGCCGAGACGGTAGACCATGCTGACCTTGCGCATGACAAGGCGGCCGAGGATCGCCTGGAGGCGATCGGCGCCAAGGCCTATGCCGCCAACGAAGTGGTCGACGTCAATTTGATCGACGCCGATGTCGTCAACGGCATCGTCGAGCCGGTGCGATTGCGCGAGAAGATTCGCGCCGCCGGCCCCACCATCCGCAACGATCTCGGCAAGCAGGCTGCCAAGCAGGCGACTCGGGCAGCTTAACAAGACACCAGGCATGGGCGGACGCGCCCTGAAAGACGAAGCATGTACCGTTACGATGAGTTCGACCACGATTTTGTCCAGGCCCGCGTCGCCGAGTTCAGCGACCAGGTCCAGCGCCGCCTTGCCGGCGAGATCACCGAGGACCAGTTCCGGCCGCTGAGGTTGATGAACGGCGTCTATCTTCAACTGCACGCCTACATGCTGCGCATCGCGGTGCCCTATGGCACGCTGAACGGGAAGCAGTTGCGCATGCTCGGCCACATCGCCCGCAAATACGACAAGGGCTACGGCCATTTCACCACGCGCCAGAACATCCAGTTCAACTGGCCGGCGCTGTCGGATATTCCGGCGATCCTGGCGGATCTGGCAAGTGTCGAGATGCATGCCATCCAGACCAGTGGCAATTGCATCCGCAATGTCACCGCCGATCATTTCGCAGGCGCTGCCGCCGAYGAGGTYGCYGATCCGCGYCCCTATGCCGARATCCTGCGCCARTGGTCGTCGGTGCAYCCGGAATTCTCGTTCCTGCCGCGCAAGTTCAAGATCGCGGTGACTGGTGCCGAGCGTGACCGCGCCGCCATCCAGACCCATGACATCGGCCTGCACCTGAAGAAGAACGCCGCCGGCGAACTCGGCTTTGCCGTCTATATCGGCGGCGGCCAGGGCCGCACGCCGATGGTGGCCAGGAAGATCCGCGACTTCCTGCCGGAAGCCGACCTTCTGTCCTACTGCACGGCGATCCTGCGCGTTTACAACCTCTATGGGCGCCGCGACAACAAGTACAAGGCGCGCATCAAGATCCTCGTCCACGAGACCGGCGTCGAGGAAATCACCCGCCAGGTCGAGGCCGAGTGGCAGGAATTGAAGGACGCCGAGCTGAAATTGCCGGACGCTGATATCCGCGCCATCCAGGCCTATTTCGCGCCTCCGGCGCTCACCGACCGGCCGGACGGCGACGCAGCGGTTAAGCTGGCGCGCCTCGATTCGAAGAGCTTTTCCGATTGGCTCGACCAGAACGTGGTGACGCACCGCCATCCCGACTATGCGGCGGTGACCATTTCGCTGAAGGGCATCGGCGAGGTGCCGGGCGATGCCTCCGACAGCCAGATGGAAGCAGTCGCCGACATCGCCGAGAAATACGCCTTCGACGAGCTTCGTGTCAGCCATGAGCAGAACCTGATCCTGCCGCATGTGGCGCGCGCCGATCTCAAGGCGGTCCATGACGCACTGGTCGACATCGGGCTGGCGACGGCCAATTCCAACCTGATATCGGACATCATCGCTTGCCCGGGCCTCGACTATTGCGCGCTGGCGACGGCGCGCTCGATCCCGATCGCGCAGGAAATCTCGCGCCGCTTCGCCTCGCTGGAGCGGCAGCGCGAGATCGGCGAACTGAAGCTGAAGATCTCCGGCTGCATCAATGCCTGCGGCCATCACCATGTCGGCCATATCGGCATCCTCGGCGTCGAGAAGAAGGGCTCCGAGCTCTATCAGGTGACGCTGGGCGGCTCGGCCGACGAGAATACTTCGGTCGGCGAGATCATCGGTCGCGGCTTCAGCTCGGAAGAGATCACCGACGCCATCGAGCAGATCGTCGAGACCTATCTCGGCCTTCGGCTCAACCCACAAGAAAAATTCATCGACGCCTACCGCCGAGTCGGTCCCGCGCCGTTCAAGGAGGCGCTCTATGCTGGCGAAGCCAAGGCCGCTTGACCAGATCGTCGACGTCGTCGATGACGGCATAGCTGCGAAAGCGGCGGGGCTCGATGCGCTTTATGGCCATCTGACCCCGCTAGAGATCATCGAACGCTCGGCCCGCGAACTGTTCCACGACGAGATCGCCGCGGTGTCGTCATTCGGCGCGGATTCGGCCGTGCTGCTGCACATGATCTCCAAGATCGACCGGACGCTGCCGGTCATCTTCCTCGACACCGGCAAGCATTTCGAGGAGACGCTCAGCTATCGCGACGCGCTTGCCGCCGATTTCGGGCTGCCCAACATCCGGGTGATCAAGCCCGAAGAAGCAGCGCTCGAACGGATCGACCCGACGGGCAATCTGCACCAGAGCAATACCGACGCCTGCTGCGACGTGCGCAAGGTCGAGCCGCTGGCGCGTGGCGTTGCACCTTTCCGCGCCTGGTTCACTGGCCGCAAGCGCTTCCAGGCCTCGACCCGGGCAACGCTTCCTGTGTTCGAGGCGGTCGGCCCGCGCATCCGCATCAATCCGCTGGCGCACTGGACGACATCGGACCAGGCGGACTACATGCGCGCGCATGCGCTGCGCGAAAATCCGCTGGTCGCCTATGGCTATCTGTCGATCGGCTGCTTCCCGTGCACGCAGCCGGTGCAGCCCGGCGAGGACGCGCGCAGCGGCCGCTGGGCCGGTCATGCCAAGACCGAGTGCGGCATTCACCTGTCGGGACTGGAAAAGTCGCTGACCGACGCATCGCTCTAGGGTATGTGATATTCAGGTGATGCCGGCCTGCAAATGGCGGCTTCCTGCGCTTCCGGTGCTCACGTACTTTGGTACGCTCCGCTCCGGTTCTCGGAAGCCACCATTTTCGTCTCGGCCTGACCTGAATTTCAACACCCTGGGATTCTTTGGGCTTTAGGAATTTTTGATGACCGAACCGACCACACCGGAGACCCGCCTCTGGACCCCGACGGGTTTTCGCGAGGACGAGTGGGCTCATGCCGAAGGCGCGGACGCGCTGTCCGGCAATGGCCGCTTCATCCTGCCGCTGCAGGCGTTCCTCGCTCTCGACCCGGAGGTGCGCCGGTCCGCCAGGGAGCGGCTCGGTGTCGCGCTGCAGCCCGGCGACCAGCTCGAGAAGATCGCTGATCTGCTCGACCAATTGTCGCTGGTGGCGCTGGCCTTCCCGGCCTTCAGCGATGGCCGTTCCTTCTCCAAGGGCGAATTGCTGCGCAGCCGCTATCATTTCGAGGGTGCGGTGCGCGCCACCGGCCAGGTGCTGGTCGACCAGTTGCCGCATATGCTGCGGCTCGGCTTCGACGAATTCGAGATATCTAACCCGGTGCTGTTGAAACGGCTGGAAGAGGGCCGCACCGGCGGGTTGGGGCTCTACTACCAGCCAACTGCCATGCCGGAGCCCAGGGGACCAAAGTATTCCTGGCGGCGCGTTCGCGTCAGCTGACGCAGCGGTAATTCCGCGTGCCTTTACAACGCCTCTGACAGGGCCTTCTCTTGGCCGTCCGGACGGAAACATCCGCCGGGTGTCCGGGAGGAGATCATGGATTTCGACTATGTCATTGCCGGTGGCGGGTCCGCCGGCTGCACGCTTGCCGCGCGGCTCTCCGAAGATCCATCGAAAAAGGTATGCCTGATCGAAGCCGGCGGCGAGGGTACAAACCTGCTCATCCGCGCGCCGGCAGGCGTCATAGCGTTGTTGCCGGGCCGGCCGAAGATCAACAACTGGGCCTTCGAGACGGTGCCGCAGCCAGAGCTTGGCGGCCGCAAGGGGTACCAGCCGCGCGGCAAGGCGCTGGGTGGCTCGAGCGCCATCAATGCCATGCTCTACACACGCGGGCACCGCAGCGACTATGACGAATGGGCCAATCTCGGCTGTGACGGCTGGTCATGGGGCGAGGTGCTGCCTTATTTCCGGCGTGCGGAAGGCAATCAGCGTGGTGCGGATGCCTTGCACGGTGGCGAGGGACCATTGCGGGTCGCCGAGCAGCAGGAGCCGCGTGCGCTCTCCAAGGCCTTTGTCGAGGCCTGTGGCGAAAACCAGGTCCGGCGCAACGATGATTTCAACGGCGTCGAACAGGAAGGGGCCGGACTTTATCAGGTCACGCAATTCTGGGGCGAACGCCGCAATGGCGAGCGCTGTTCGGCAGCCGCCGCCTATCTACACCCGGCCATGAGCCGGCCAAACCTCACCGTTGTCACCGGAGCGCACGCCACGGGTATCGTCCTTGAAGGCAAGCGGGCTGCCGGCGTGCGTTATCGCGCTGGCAAGAATGAAGCCGTTGCGAAAGCCAGGCGCGAGGTCATCGTCTGCGCCGGTGCCTTCGGCTCGCCGCAGCTCTTGATGCTGTCCGGGATCGGCCCGGCTGTCGAGCTTGCAGCCCACGGAATTCCGATCGTCCATGAACTGCCCGGCGTCGGCAAGAACCTGCAGGACCATCTTGATTTCATCATGGGCTGGAAATCGAAGAATACCGACATGATGGGCATTGGCCTGCGCGGTCTGCCTGGACTGCTGCGGCATCTGCGGCGCTGGCGCAGGGATGGCGGCGGCATGATCGCCACGCCCTACGCGGAGGGCGGCGCCTTCCTCAAATCCGACCCGGCGATCCACCGTCCCGATCTGCAACTGCATTTCTGCATCGCCATCGTCGATGATCATGGCCGCAAACTGCATATGGGTTATGGTTTTTCCTGCCACGTCTGCGTGCTGCGGCCGCATTCGCGCGGCGAGGTCGGGCTGTCGGCGCGCGACCCGCTGGCGCCACCGCGAATCGATCCGCGTTTTCTGTCCGACAAACGCGACGCCGAACTGTTGCTCAGGGGTGTCAGAATGATGCGCGGCATATTGGAGGCGCCGGCGCTGGCCAAATACCGCGCCAAGGAAATCTACACCGCCGGCGTATCGAGTGATGCCGAGCTGATGACCCATATCCGAGCCCGCGCCGATACGATCTATCACCCGGCGGGCACCTGCAAGATGGGCATCGACGACATGGCGGTGGTCGATCCGCAGCTCCGCGTGCGCGGCATACGGGCCTTGCGGGTGGTCGACGCCTCGGTGATGCCGACGCTGATCGGCGGCAACACCAATGCACCGACCATCATGATCGCCGAAAAGGCGGCGGACATGATCAAGGCGGTGGCCTGAAGGAGTTCTGGTCGAACCAGTGTTGCTAATTTCGCCTGTTTTGAAGCGATCTATGGCGATGCCATCCCCGGCCGACGGGAACTGGTCTTACCAACGGGGGATTTGTGCTTTCCCTTTCGCCTTCCTGCCCTTAGGATAGGTCCATTATTTCATCATCCGAAATAAATGTGGCCACAAGGGAGGAACCGGGAATGGCTGGCAAGAAGATATTGATGCTCGTTGGCGAGTTCAGCGAGGAGTACGAGATTTTCGTCTTTGAACAGGCCATGCATGCCGTTGGCCATACGGTGCATGTCGTGTGCCCCGACAAGAAGGCCGGCGACATCCTGAAGACGTCGCTGCACGACTTCGAAGGCCACCAGACCTATACGGAAAAGCTCGGCCACGACTACATCCTCAACAAGACCTTCGCCGAGGTGAAGCCGGACGACTATGATGCCGTGTATGCGGCGGGCGGGCGCGGGCCGGAATACATCCGCATCGACAACCGGGTGCAGGGGCTGGTGCGGCATTTCCATGAGGCCGGCAAGCCGATCTTCACCATCTGCCACGGCGTGCAGATCCTGATCGCCGTCGACGGCGTGGTGCGGGGCCGGGAAGTCGCAGCGCTTCACTATTGCGAGCCGGAGGTGACGCTGGCCGGCGGCATCTACATCGACGTCGCGCCGACCGGCGCCCATGTCGACGGCAATCTTGTTTCAGCCAAGGGCTGGCCGGGCCTGTCCAATTTCATCCGCGAATGCCTGAAGGTGCTGGGCACCGAGATCCGCCATGGCGAGATCCTGATGCGCGAAGAGCGTCAGGCGGCCTGACCCGCCGGGCAATTCCAGGAAAAGGGTGAAAGGTTTTCCGTCCGGAATTGCGTCAAGACAAATCCAGGATTTGCCAAATGCCGCCGCGCCGTATGGTGCGGCGGTCTCTTTATGCCGCCAGCGCCTCGCGGAACGACACCAGCTTGCGGCGGTTCTCGTCCCACAACGCCAGTTTGACGCAGCGCAGGCTGTCGAGCAGCGTGACGCGACCGATGCCGCGCAGTTCCGGATAATCCCGCAGCACTTCCTGCAACCGGTAGCCCGGCACCTTGGCGGAGAGGTGGTGGACGTGGTGGACGCCGATATTTCCGGTGAACCAGTTCAGCACCGGCGGCAGGTCGTAGTAGGACGATCCGTGCAAGGCGGCGTGTTGGAATTCCCAGTCCGCATCCTTTTCCCATTCCGTCTCCTCGAACTGGTGCTGGACGTAGAACAGCCAGATGCCCGCCGAACCGGCAAGGATGACGATCGGGAGATGGACAACCAGGAACGCGCCGGGGCCGACGAACCAGATGAGGATAGCCGCCGCAACCGCGATGCCAAGATTGGTGGTCATTGACGACACCCAAGGCGTCAGGCCGCCACGCATCATGCCGACAGGCAGCCTTTGCTCGAAGATGAACAGCCAGATCGGTCCCAGCCCGAACATCACCAGCGGGTGACGATAGAGACGGTAGGCGAGACGGCCCCGCCATGACAATTGCCGGTATTCGGCAACGGTCAACGTCCTGATGTCGCCCATGCCGCGCTCGTCAAGATTGCCAGCGCTGGCATGATGGGTCGCGTGGGCGCGCCGCCAGCAGTCGTAGGGCGTCAGCGTCAGGATGCCGAGCGCGCGGCCGATCCAGTCGTCGGCATAACGATTGGCGAAGAAGGAACCATGGCCGCAGTCGTGCTGGATCATGAAGATGCGCACCAGAAACCCGGCCGCCGGAAGAATGAGGACCAGACCCCACCAATGACCGTAGGAGTAGGCGGCCGAAGAGAGCGCCCAGAGCGTGACGAAGGGAATAAGGGTGATGGCGAGTTCGAGCGCGCTGCGGCGCCTATCCGGCTTCTTGTAGCGTGCCAGAATCTTCAGCCAGGCGCGCTTGCTGTTGGCAGCCGCCTCAGGGGAAATCATGTTCATCAGGAATCATAGGCGGGGTGTCCCGCCACCGCAAGACAGGGATCACGCAAAATTACTGTGCGTAATTGTCGCGTGGCACGGCGGTCGACCCGGTCAGTCCCAACTTGACCCAGTCGACGATTCACCCTGGAGCGCCGGGTTTTTCTGCTTTGGGGCGATCACTACTCCCGATCGAGGATGGGGCAGCCGCGCTCGGTTCCAAAAGTCACGCGCACGCGGTCGCCATACTGTCTGCCCCGGACGGTGATCTCGCGGCGGCCGATGGACTCTATCCTTGCCCGGCGAATGCCCATCCGTTCCGCCTTGTCGAGAGCCCGGTCTTCCGTGCAGCCTCGTGAGTGGCGACGGTCGCGCCAGTCGTCGCTGCGGACATCGCAATCGTCGTAGTTGGGATCGCAATCTGGCAGGAGCTTCAGCCGCGGGCCATGTTTGCCCAATTCCAGCTGCAGGCTCTCTGCCTGTGACGGAAAGGCCACCAATGCAACGGCGCCAAGGCCGACAAGCGCCGACAGCAATGAGGTGGTCGAAACCTTGCGCACTACGTCCTCCATGTGAATCATAACGCATCCATCACTAGATGGTTCGGCTCTCTCAGGCTATTGCCGATGGAGGGTTGTTGCCAGATCGATCGTTGCGCTTACTGCCGGCGCCAGCCGGCGTCGCTGTCCTCCACCCCGTCGAGGCGATCGAGCAGCTCCCTGAGGCGGTCGGGAATGTCGGTCTCGGTGCGGAAGGCCGGCAAGGTACGCAGAAAGCGCGTCACCGCCTCGGCACCGAACTGGCGCCTGACCTCGGTGGCCAACCGTTCTCCCTTTTCGCCTTTGTTGCGGGTCATAATCTCAAAATCCTGTGTCAGCTTCGAAACTCCTCCAGCAGGGGAATGGTTCCCGCACCACGCCTTTGTGGCAAGCAAAGCCGTCATTTAAGGTAAAGCTTGAATTAAGATCGAAAGACCGTGCCGTTCGTTGCCCCGCCCTGGTCAAGGGCCTCTACCATCGCTTACCCCTTGATTTTTGGCCGCCAAACCTCGATATCGGGCTCAAAATCCATATCATTCGAGATTGACGGGAAACGGCGATGAGCGACCAGGCAAAAGACGAACGCGCGCCCGATGAAGTCGAGGCGACCGAGGCCAATGCCGAGCGCACGGAAGGCAGCATCGATGGCGACTATGAAGCCCTTGTGCGGCTGCTGAAGGAAAATGAGGATCTGAAGGACCGCGCGCTGCGCGTCGCGGCCGAGATGGAAAACCTGCGCCGCCGCACCGCGCGCGACGTGCACGACGCGCGCACTTACGCGGTGGCGAATTTCGCGCGCGACATGCTGTCGGTGTCGGACAATCTGCGCCGTGCGCTCGACGCCATCCCGGCTGAAGCCAAGGCATCCGGGGACGCCGGCTTCAAGGCGCTGATCGAAGGCGTCGACCTCACCGAGCGCGCCATGCTGTCGGCGCTGGAACGGCACGGGGTCAAGAAACTCACGCCTGAAGGCGAGAAGTTCGATCCCAATTTCCACCAGGCGATGTTTGAAGTGCCCAATCCGGATGTCCCTGCCAACACCGTGGTCCAGGTCGTCCAGCCGGGCTATTCGATCGGCGAGCGGGTGCTGCGCCCGGCCATGGTCGGCGTCGCCAAGGGTGGCCCGAAGTTTGCCGCGGAAGCCCCAGTCGAGCCTGGGCCTGTCAATGAGCAGGCCGAGAAGGATGCCTGACGAGAGCGAGTAGCGAATAGGGGGTAGCGAGTAGGAAATAGTTGATAGCGGCCAAGTGGCTTCGTGCTATTCCCTATTCGCTACTCCCTTCTTGCTATTCGCTCACTCATGAACCCCATCGCTCTTCTCGACTATGCCGGCGTCGCCGTCTTTGCCGCGACCGGGGCGCTTGCTGCTTCACGCAAGCAGCTCGACATTATCGGTTTCCTGTTCCTGGCCAGCGTCACCGGCATCGGCGGCGGCACGTTTCGCGACCTGATCCTCAACGTGCCGGTGTTCTGGGTGGGAAACCGGGACTACCTGCTGATCTGCGCGGTGGTGGCGGTGGTGGTGTTCTTCACCGCACACCGTGTCGAATCCCGTTACAAGCTGCTGCTCTGGCTCGACGCAATCGGCCTTGCCGCGTTTTCCGTGATGGGCGCGGCCAAGGGGCTCGCCATCACCGGCTCGCCGGCGGTGTCGGTGATCACCGGCATGCTTACCGCTACATTCGGCGGTATCCTGCGTGATCTTCTGGCCGGGGAGCCTTCGGTGCTGCTGAAGCCCGAAATCTATGTCACGGCCGCGCTCGTCGGCGCTGCCATCTTTACAGCAGGCGATGTGGCTGGCTTACCGCAGATTGTCTCAGGATGGGCCGGCTTCGCCGCGGCGTTCGCCGTGCGCGGCGGCGCGCTTCGCTTCGGCTGGGCGTTTCCGCCCTACAAGAGCCGGCCCGGCCGGCGACCGGAAGATATTCCGTGAAAAGAGGGAATAGCGAATAGGGAGTAGCGAATAGCGGTTGTTGCCGCGCAACTCCGGCCACGACGTCCTATTCGCTATTCGGCTGTTCACGCAGCGAAGCGCTGGGCTTCCCCGCCATAGTAGTTGACGTAGCGGGCGCCGATTTCCTTGACCGGCATCACGACGAACACGTCGACCGTTGAGAATTCGCGGTCGATGACGCAGCCATCGCCGATGCGGGCGCCGACGCGCAGATAGCCCTTGACCAGCGGCGGCATCGCCGCGATCGCCGCCTTGGCATTGACCGCCTCGATCGGCATCAGATCCATCGAACAGTAGCGCCCGGACACCGCGCGCACGTCCCAGGCCGAATTCGTCCGGCAGTGGTGGGCGAGATAGGTAAGCGCCTCGGCATGCGCCGCCGGCACAGTGCCGTGGAAGGACGCGCAACCGGTCATCACACCGATTTCGTAGTGGTTGATATAGGCCCAGATACCTTGCCACAGCGCCTCGATGGTGCGCTTCGAACGATATTCAGGCAAAACGCAGGAGCGGCCGAGCTCGAGAAAACGCTGACCGGGGTGACGGGCGATAAGCTTGGTCAGCTCGAATTCACCTTCGGAATAGAAGCCTCCAGCGGCGGCCGCGATTTCTTGCCGCAGCAGGCGATAGGTGCCGACGATACGTCGATGTTCGGGGCCGGAAAGCGAAGTATCGAAGACGAGCAGATGGTCGCAGAGCGGATCGAACCGGTCGGCGTCACGGCGATCCGGCGCCTGGAACAAATCCTTCCTGGCGCCGAGTTCATCGTAGAACACCCGGTAGCGGACTTCCTGCGCGGTCGCGATCTCGGCCTCGTTGCGGGCGAGCCGCACTTCGAGATTACCGATACGGCCGAGTGCTGCGCCCTTTATGACGGAATCGACGTTACGTCCGGCAAGCAAGGCGCTGCTGGCGTTCGGCCGAGTGTCACATTCCGGCATAACTGTATGCACGAGGATTCTCCTTCGAGCCATCCCTCTTGGCACGGGGATACGGTGTAGGTGCAACAGGATTGTGACAGTACCGTGATACGACGTCGTGGGCAATACTTCGTCGGCTGGCGAATACGGTCAACCGGCTACGTTACGCCTGCGGGCGGGGTGGATGGGCTGTCGAAGTTCCTGACCTTCGGCTCGCGATCATGCCCCTAGGCCGCGACCTGTCCCTCGACGGCATTGACCAGCGCGTCAGGGTCGAGTGGCTTGGTAACGAAGCCGCTGGCGCCATGGGCAAGCACCGCATGGCGGGTCTTTTCCTGGCTATCAGCCGACAGCACCATGATCGGCACCGGCGGCACGGCGGTTTCCTCCTCGTAGCGGCGGATGGCAGCAATCGCGTCCAGCCCGTCCATGACCGGCATGTGAAGGTCCATCAGAACCACGTCGAAGCGATGGTTGTGCCCGGCGCCGGTGACAGCCTCGACGGCGGCCTTGCCGTTGCCGACCACCTTGACGCGATGCCCGGCCTTCAGCAGCGTGGCGCGGGCAAGCATGGCGTTGATGTCATTGTCCTCGGCGATCAGCACCGACAGTCCCCGTTGGCGGCTGCCGACGGCACGAGGCGAGGGTGCGTGGCGGTTTTCCGGCTGCGGCTGGGCGAGGGCGGGAGCATTGCTGCTCAACAGCACACGCAGAAGCGTTCCGCCACGCACCGGCCTGGCAAGGAAGGTCGCGTAGCCGCTGGCGCGGAATTCGCCAAGCATGCCGCGGTCGGTAGGTGCGATCAGCGTAATGGCCTCGCAGTCGACGAAACCGCTCTGGCGCAGGCGCTTGAGCAGCCTTCCATCGCTCGCTTCCATCGCCGCGTCGACCAGGAGCATATCGCAGCCGTCGGCGAAGGGCGCGGCCTGCGCGACGGTGATGGCGACATCGACCGCGCCGCCATTGGCGCGGATGGTGCGGGCGATGGCATCGGCCTCGACGGCATTTTTCGACAGGATCACGGCGCGCTTGCCCGAGAGCGCGTTCTGCCGGCCCTGCGGCGCTTCGGTGGCCGATATTGCCGGGATTTCAAAGACGAACTCGGATCCCTGACCGAGCCGGCTCGATACTGAAATCGTGCCGCCCATGGCGGCCACCAGGCGTTTGGAGATGGCGAGGCCGAGGCCGGCCCCGCCATGCGTGCGCGTCGACGTGCCGTCGGCCTGCTCGAACTCCTCGAAAATGCGCTCCAGGTCGTCTTCGTGCAGACCTGGACCGGTGTCGGCGATAGTGAAGCAGATGCGGTCGGTGGTTTCAGTGCGCGCGCGTGCGATGCTCACCAATACACCGCCGCTGTCGGTGAACTTGATGGCATTGCCGATGAGATTGAGCAGCACCTGCCTGACCTTGCCCGGATCGGCGGTGATCAATTGCGGCACGTCGGGTTCGACATGGCAGCCCAGCCCGATATCCTTGGCGAAGGCGCGGGCAGCCAGCAATTCGACGATGTTGTCGGCGATCTCGCGCACCGACATCGGCTGCGGCTCCGGGTCGAAACGCCCCGCCTCGATCTTGGAGTAATCGAGCAGATCCTCGATCAGGGCGAGCAATGCGCTGGCCGAGGTCGAGACGGCGCCGACATAGGTCTGCTGTTCCGGCGACAGCCTGGTGTCGGCCAGCAACCTGGCCATGCCCATGATGCCGTTCATCGGCGTGCGAATTTCATGGCTGACCGTGGCGAGGAAGCGCGATTTGGCCTGGCTGGCGTATTCGGCCCGCTCGCGAGCGGTGATCAGCGAGGATTCGGCGCGTTTGCGGGCGGTGATGTCGCGCGCGATGGCGCGATGCGAAACGGCGCCGCTGTCCTTGTCGCGCACCGACAGTTCGATCCACGAAAACCAGCGCGGACCGCTCGGCGTGCGGATGGAGACATCGGTGGAACTCAGGCATTCATGATCGGAAAAGGCAGCATCGGGAACGATGCCGACATCGATGCCGAGTTCCGCCAGGGTCTTGCCGGCGAGGTCGCGTTGATCGCTTTCGACGAGGTCGGCGAAGATCTTGTTGGCATAGACGATGTAGCCATCGCGGTCGCGATGAATGACGAGGTCGCCAAGTGCGTCGATCAGGCCGCGAAAGCGCTCCTCGCTCTCCTGCATTTCCCACATGCGGTCGGCCAGCGTCTCGATCTCGGCGCGGCTGCGGGCGGTGGTCTCGTCGAGCAGGACCGCCGTTCGGTGTTCGCTCCGCCTGGCGCGCAGATGCAGGGCAACGCCGGCTAGGCCGACTGCCAGCAATGCGACGCTGATAAAGATCGGTGCTCCGGTCAGATGCGCAAGGCCTGCCAGCACGACGATGGCGGCGAAGGCCAGCAACGGAAGGCCTTCGCGCCCGGCGGGTTCCGGCTCGGGCACCAGCGGCGGCGCGGCGACGAAGCGCCGCGTCGACGTCGGCGCCGCATCGACGTCTTCGCCCGTGTCCACCTGTTGGCTGCCGGATTCCGCGATCATGCGAAACCCTTGCCAGATAGAGATTATGGAAAATTGCGGCGGATCGTTCGAATTTTAGCGGATGAGTGCTTTTCGCCCCGGCGGTGGTGGATTTGCCGGCACACGTGGCAATTCCGTCCGCCTTCTCAGGGCAGTCGAGCGGCTCACATATCCACGACGACGCGCCCGCGGATCTTGCCGTCGACGATGTCATGGGCGGCATCGATGATGCCGTCGAAACCGATGGTCGTCGCCAGGCTGGCAAGCTTCTGCAGATCGAGATCGGTGCCGATGCGCCGCCATGCTTCGAGGCGGACTGCCTTCGGCGCCATCACCGAATCAATGCCCAGCAACGAGACGCCGCGCAGGATGAAGGGGGCGACGCTCGTCGGCAGGTCCATGCCYCCGGCCAGGCCACAGGCGGCGACCGCACCGCCATAGGAGGTCATCGACAGSACGTTGGCCAGCGTGTGGCTGCCGACCGCGTCGACGCCGCCGGCCCARCGCTCCTTGGCCAGCGGCTTGGCCGGCTGGGCAAGCTCGTCACGCGATATCACTTCGGCGGCGCCAAGGTTGATCAAATAGGGACTTTCGGCGTTGCGGCCGGTGCAAGCAACGACATGGTAGCCGAGGCTGGACAGGATCGAGACCGCGACCGAGCCGACCCCGCCGGCCGCCCCCGTCACCACGACCGGGCCGCGATCGGGCAGGATGCCGTGTCGTTCCAGTGCCATGACGCAGAGCATGGCGGTATAGCCGGCGGTGCCGACCGCCATTGCGTCATGCGGGCTCATCTCTTGCGGCAGCGGCACCAGCCAGTCGCCCTTGACGCGGGCGCGGCCGGCGTAGGCGCCGAAGTGGGTTTCGCCGACGCCCCAGCCGTTCAGGATGACCTTGTCGCCGGCGCGCCAGTCAGGATGGGAAGACGAGATGACGGTGCCGGCGAAATCGATGCCCGGCACCAGCGGCCAGCGGCGGATCACCGGCGCCTTGCCAGTGATTGCAAGACCGTCCTTGTAGTTCACCGTCGTCGCCTCGACCGCGATGGTGACATCGCCTTCCATCAGGTCGGCCTCGGTGAGATCGGTCACGGCTACCGACTGCTTTTTCTCGGCGTCACGCGAAACGAGGATGGCTTTGAAGGTTTCGGGCATCTCTTTCTCCGCGATCTTGTTTGGCGACATGGACTGTGCGGCGATGGCCGCACGGGGTCAATCTTTGGAAGACTTGGCATTCGAAGGTCTGGGCTCGCGCCGCCAGCCGAACAGTTCGTCGAAGACGACCAGGGCTGCGCCCACCGAGATGAAGGCATCGGCCAGGTTGAAGACTGCGAAGGACCAGACCGGCGTATGGAACAGGATATAATCGATGACATGGCCGTATATGGCGCGGTCGATGAGATTGCCGAGGGCGCCGCCGACGATCAGAGCAAAGCCGGTGCGGGCAAGGATCTGGGACGGCGCGATCCGCGTCGCCAGGAACAGCACGAAGGCAACGACCGCCAGCGAGATGACAATCAGCCCGGTGTCGCCGAAGGTCGAGAACATCGAGAAGGCGATGCCGGTGTTGTAGGTGCGAAACAGCGCCAGGAACGGCACGAGATCGAGCTTTTCCTGAAAGGGCAGGCCGGTCTCGACCAGATGTTTTATCCACTGGTCGAGCGCTATGGCCGCGACGACGAGCAGCGCGTAGGGGGACCATGATCTCACGGGCGGACAACCTTCATTGCGGGTCCACGATTGGTTCGAGCTTCAGCGCGCCGCGCCGGATCTCGAACAGCATTATGCCGGTGGCAACGGCAAGATTGAGCGAATCGGCGCGGCCAGCCTGCGGAATTCTAAGCAGCCTGTCGCAACTCGCCGCCAGGCTTTCGGGCAGCCCCTGCTGCTCGTTGCCCATCATCAGCAGCACCGGACCGCGGGAAAAGTCGACCGAGCGGTAGTCGACGGCGCCTTTCAGGTGGGTGCCGGCGACAAGGCCTGAAAATCCGCCTCGCCAGGCAAGGAAGGCCTCGGTCGTCGCCTTGGCCACCGGCACGGCAAAGATCGAACCCATGGTGGCGCGCACCGTTTCCACCGAAAAGGGATCGGTGGTGTCGCCGACCAGGATGACACCCTTGGCGCCGACAGCATCGACGGTGCGGATGACGGTGCCGAGATTGCCGGGATCGCGCACCCGGTCGAGCGCCACCCAGACATCGCCATTGTCGGCGCGGATATCCTTCAAGGCCAGGAATTTTTGCGAGAAGACCCCGACCACCATTTGCGGATTGTCGCGGCGGGTGATGGCGACGAGCACCTTTTCCGACACTTCGAGCACCGTGCCACCGGCGGCAACGGTGCGTGCAGCGACCTTCTCCACCGCGGCGTTGCCACGCCCGGCCTTGGCGAAAACCAGTGTCCTGATCTGCCAGCCGAGATCGAGCGCATCGATGACCAGCTTCAGCCCCTCGGCCATGAAGGCATTCTGCTGGTCGCGGAATTTCTTCTGGGCCAGCGCCTTGATGTCCTTGACCAGCGGATTGGCGAGGCTGGTGACTTCCTTCACCTGCCCGGGTGCGCCTGCATGCCGCTCGTTCATTTCAGGCCACCCAACGCGAAAACAATGAGGTCGAAAGCGCCCGGCCGGCGGACTTTTCACGGATGATGAGCTCTCCCGATTCGACCGTGCCGCCCATGCCGGCAAAGGTGTCGCGCATCAAGGCATGGATGGCGAAGAAGGATGCGCGGATCGAATAGGCGGTGAGCACCATGGCGAGTGGTTTCGGTGTCAGAATCGCGCGGCAAAGGTCGGTCAAGTCAGGCAGGTCCTCGAACAACTGCCAGACCTCGCCCTTCGGGCCGCGACCATAGGCCGGCGGGTCGAACAGGATGATGTCATAGCGGCTGCCGCGGCGCTCCTCGCGCTCGGCGAATTTCACCGCATCGTCGACGATCCAGCGGATCGGCTTGCTGCCGAGCCCGGCCATTTCCTGGTTTTCGCGGGCCCAGCCGATCGCCTTCTTCGAGGCATCGACATGGGTGACCTCGGCGCCGGCGCGGGCCGCCACCAGCGAGGCAAGACCGGTATAACCGAACAGGTTCAGCACCTTGACCGGCCGCTTGGCCGCAGTGATCAGCCCGGCCATATGGTCCCAGTGCGAGGCCTGCTCCGGAAAGACGCCGACATGGCGAAACGAGGTGAAACGGCCGAGATAGTCGATGCCGTCATGCTTCATCGGCCAGGTTTCGCCGAGCGGCGTCTTCGGGAACCGCCAGCGGCCGATGCCTTCCTCGTCGGTATCGCCGGTAAAAATGGCGTCGGCTCGCTCCCAGTCCTTTGCCGGCAAGGCCTTTTGCCAGATTGCCTGGCCCTCGGGCCGCACGATGCGGTAGGGGCCGTATTGTTCGAGCTTCTGCCCGGCGCCGCTGTCGAGCAGCGCATAATCGGCATTCGGCGCCACTTCGAGGATCACGGGGAGGTGCTCGGTGGGCAGGGCGCCATCGCGCCGGGCAAGGATGCGCGGCACCGATTTCGGCTCGGAGCGGTCGTCGGCTTTCGCCTCAAGCCGCTCGCGCGGCTGCGGTTCCGGTCTGGCGGGGGCGCGGCCGGCCTGCGGACGTGGCTGGTCCCCCGCACCCTTCGCGGATTGATGCGGACGGTTGTCGCGGCGTTTGTCGCGAAAAGACTTCAAGCGTGAGCAACTCCGAGCGGCGTGGCCGCTTTTGGCATGCGGACAGCGGCGGTGCAATAAGCGATGGCCGGCAGGTCGATTGGCGCAGGCCTGAAGCCTTCGCGTTCGAAACAGTGCGGCGGGTGTTGCAGCATTGCGCTTGTTTTTCCACGCGCTTCGTTTATGAGGCCCGGATTGTTTTCTGGAATGGGAGCGAAAGATGACGAACATCTTCACCGCGCACCCCTCGAGGGTTCCGGCGTAAGCCAGCATCTTGCTGACTGCCGCCGGTCGAACGGATGCCTGATGGCGTCCGATTTCTGACCTGTATCCAGAAGTGTTCCATCATGGGCAATTTGATTGGGAGCTCAGGCTCCTCTGCGCCGCGCGTCGTCGCGACGGCGCATATCCAGCATTGTTTTTCACCGCGTACCTGGATCGAAGGAGCAGCAGTTCAGCAGCTGAAAACCGTTGCGGCTCTGCCCGGCGTTACCTCGGTTGCCGCGTTCCCCGACCTGCATCCCGGCAAATATGGGCCGACCGGGATTGCGGTGTTGTCGGAACGGCTGCATCCGCAGCTGATCGGCAATGACATTGGCTGCGGCATGTCGCTGTTCGAGCTCGATCTGCCACTGCGCAAACTCAGGATCGACAAGGCCGTCGAATGCCTGCGCCAGATCGAAGCGGAGGATATCGACCCGCGTGCGGCGCTCGCTGGCGCGGACCTGCCGCTGGATCTCTGCCCCGATGCGTTGGGCACGATCGGCGGCGGCAATCATTTCTGCGAGTTGCAAGCGGTTGACCAGGAGATCGATGCGGCTGGTGAAGGCCTGTTCGACCGCCAGAAGCTTTATCTACTGGTGCATTCCGGCTCGCGTGGGCTTGGTGCCTTTGTGTTCGGGCAGATGCGCGACCTTCAATCCGCGTTCATCGCCGGGCTTGATCCGCAGTCCGCCGAGGGAAGGAACTGGCGCCGCCAGCATGATCTCTGCGTCACCTGGGCATCGCTCAACCGCAGGCTGATCGCCGAGCGTGCGGCAAGCGCCTTGCGCAGCGAGGTCCGGGTGGTGGCTGATGTGCCGCACAATCTAGTCCGCGACCGGGCCGATGGTTTCGTCCATCACAAGGGGTCGGCTGCGGTGCGGATGGGAGATGTCGCGCCGATCGCGGGTTCGCGCGCCAGCCTGAGCTATGTCGTGCGAGCGCTCGACGGGACGGGTCCATCGCTGGGCGGCATTTCGCATGGCGCCGGGCGCAAATACGATCGCGCCACCATGCATGGCCGTGCGGGGCGCAACAGGTCGGAGCGCGACGCCTTGCTGAGGAACGTGTGGGGAGGGCAGCTGATCTGCGATGACCGTAACCTGGTCATCGAGGAAGCGGCTTCGGCCTACAAGGATGCCGGGCAAGTGGTGCAAGATCTCGCCGATGCCGGCTTGGTCGTAACGCTGGCGGCGATGAAACCGCTGGTGACTTACAAGAAGGCGATAGACGGCCCGCTCGACCGGACGCGCAAGAAGCCATCGCGTGAACGCGCATCGAGGAGGGCAGATCATGGCCGCAGTTGACATGCTTCTCACATCGGGCAGCGGGCCGGTGGAATGCCGCATCGCCCTGATGGCTCTGGTCGACATAATCAAGAGCGAAGCTGGCAGGCTTGGCTATGCGATCGAAGTTACGCTTGGTCACGAACCGGACCGGCATGGCGCCAAATCCGCCATACTCAGCCTTGAGGGGCGCAACGCCGAGGCACTTGCCGAGGAATATTGCGGCACCGTCAAGTTCGTCTTCAAGAGCCAGGTGCGGCGGGGCCACAAACGGCAGAACTGGTTCGTCGGCGTGCAGACCGTGGATTTGACGGTGGCCGCTGCCGTGTCGGTCGCACTGTCCGATGTCCGGTTCGAAACCTTGCGGGCTGGTGGTCCCGGCGGACAGCATCAGAACACCACCGACAGTGCGGTGCGTGCCGTTCACCTGCCGACAGGCATTGTCGTCACGGCGCGCAACGAGCGATCGCAACACCGCAACAAGGCGATCGCACTGAGGCGGCTGGAGGCGATGTTGCGCGTCCTTGCCGACCGTGAAGTCGACATGTCGAAGACGCAGATGTTCGTCGCCAACAAGGCCTTGGAACGCGGCAACGAAGTCAAGGTATTCCATCTCTGATGTCACGGCTTGGACCACCCGTACACTTCCGAACGAGATGCACTATCGTGGAGACTACAAAGCCCGGAGAATCATGTCCCGCTCTGAACGCCTGCTCGACCTGATCCAGACGCTGCGCCGGCATCGCAGGCCGGTGAGCGGGCAGGCGCTGGCCGATGAACTCGGGATTTCGATCCGCACGCTCTACCGCGACATCGCCACGTTGCAGGGCCAGGGCGCACCGATCGAGGGTGAGGCGGGACTGGGCTATGTGCTCAAGCCCGGCTTCATGCTGCCGCCGCTGATGTTCAGCGACGAGGAGATCGAAGCCATCGTGCTCGGCTCGCGCTGGGTCGCCAAGCAGCCGGACCAGCGTCTGTCGGCCGCTGCCGCCAACGCGCTGGCCAAGATCGCCGCCGTGCTGCCGGACGATCTGCGCGAGGATCTCGATGCGAGCACGCTGCTGGTCGGGCCTCCCGCAGCAGTCATTGAGGGCATCGACCTCGGCCTGGTGCGGCAGGCGATCCGCAACGAGCGCAAGCTCGGCTTTTTGTACCGCGACGCCGGCGGCGCGGCCTCCGAACGGGTGGTCTGGCCGTTTGCGCTGGGGTTCTTCGACAAGGTGCGGGTCGTGGTGGCGTGGTGCGAGATGCGCCAGGATTTCCGGCATTTTCGCGCCGATCGAATATCCGGCCTCAACGCCACCGATACGCGCTATCCGCGCCGTCGCCAGGCACTTCTGAGGGAATGGCGGGCAACGCTCGACAAGCCCCGCAGTTCGTGACGACTGCTGCCAGAATCTGACAGTAGCTCATTCTATGGTCGCCAAGTTGAAACACTGAACCTTGGAGAGCAGACATGATCGCCCCGAATTTCGTCATCCTCTATGTCGACCAGCCGCAGCAGAGCGGCACCTTCTATAGCGCGCTGCTCGGTCGCGAGCCCGTCGAAAGTTCGCCGACCTTCGTGCTGTTCGTGCTCGATGCGGGCTTCAAGCTCGGCCTCTGGTCGCGCCATACGGTGGAGCCGGCCGCAGCGACGGCAGGCGGCGGCGCCGAAATCGTCTTTGCGCTGGATACGCCGGACGCAGTCGATGCCGCCCATGCCGACTGGGCCGGGCGCGGGCTGAAGATCCTGCAGACGCCGACCGACATGGATTTCGGCCGCACCTTCGTCGCGCTCGATCCCGACAATCATCGCCTGCGCGTCTACTGGCTGTCCGATGGCGAACAGACCGATGGGGGACAAAAATGAGTGCGCATTGGATCGCGGTGGCGTCGGCCGAACATGTCCGGCGCGGGCGCCAAGGCGGCTTCATGCAGGTCAATCACGGCAAGGCAGCACCCCTGCGCCGCGTTAAGCCCGGTGACGGCATCGCCTATTATTCGCCAACCACCATTCTCGGCGAGAAAGACGGCCTGCAAGCGTTCACGGCAATCGGCACGGTGCGGGAAGGCGAGCCCTATCAGGGCGATATGGGCGGCGGCTTCACGCCGTTCCGCCGCGATGTCGCCTGGGCAAAGGCCGAGGAAGCATCGATCAAGCCGTTGCTCGACAGGCTGGACTTCAGCGCCGACAAGTCCAACTGGGGTTATCAGCTGCGCTTCGGCCTCTTCGAAATCAGCGCGCATGATTTTTCGCTGATCGCCGAGGCGATGGGCGCCAGAACAGCGGCGGCGGTGAACTAAGCCACGAGCGCCTTGTAGACGGCAATGCCGGCGGCAAGGTCCTCGAGGGCTGCGCCGACCGACTTGAACAGCGTGATCTCGCTGGCGCTCTCGCGCCCCTTCTTCTGACCGCGCGTCAATTCGTGCAGGTCGGCGACAATGGCGTCCGGCTTCAGCACGCCGGAGGCCAGTGGCTGAACGATATCGCCGGCCTCCTTGGTGGCACCGGCGCGGGTGTCGACATAGACGCGGGCAAACGCGATCGCGTCATCATCGCTTTCGCGCATCGTCGGCGTAAAGCCGCCGACCAGGTCGACATGGGTTCCCGGCTGCAACAACGCTCCCTTGATCAGCGGTGTCGTGGTGATCGTCGCCGAGGAGACGATGTCGGCCTGCCCAAGTTCGGCATCGAGATCGCTTGCCGCGCTGGCCGTGAAGCCTTCGGCGCGCAGATCGGCGGCGACCTTTTCGGCATTGGCAGGGGTACGGTTCCAGATGCGGATGGTCTTGATCGGCCGGACGGCGCAATGCGCCTTGGCGAGGAAGGGCGACAGCGCGCCGGCGCCGACCACGAGCAGCCGCGAGGCGTCCTCGCGGGCGAGGTAGGAAGCAGCCAGCGCCGAGGCGCAGGCGGTGCGCCACTGCGTCAATCTCTGGCCGTCGATCAAGGCTTCAGGTTCGCCGGTGGCGCCATTGAGCAGCAGATAGAGCCCCATCACCGCCGGCTTGCCGATGGTGTTGTTGTCAGGCGAAACGGTGACGATCTTGACGCCGATGTGACCACTGGCCGACGTGCCGGCAGCGTTGAAGTCGGTCCATGCCGGCATCAAAAGCAGTGTCGAGGCGGCGCCGTCGGGCCGTTCGACCGAGTGATGATGTCTGACCGGCTGCACCGCACCGTCACGAAACGCGGCGCGCAGCGTATCCACGAGTCCGGGAAAGGTCAGCGCATGATCGACCTCGGCGGCCGAAATGGTCAGCATGGAAAACTCCGCGGAGAGAAAACCGCCGACCGGCGGTTCAAGTGGTTGGCTTCGGCAAGGCCGATGCCTGGGCTGACCCTTGGGCAGATCCTTGTGGTGCCGCCGGCGCGCGGCTAACCGCCTGGCGCAGGTTCTCGGCTTCGACGCCACGCTGGCGCGCCAGCTTGCGGTAGCGGCCCTGCTTGACCCAGGTTGCCAGGCTGCCAACGACCATGCCGATGGCGAGCGCCAAAAACAGGAAGATGAACAGCGGCAAGGTCAGCGTCAGCTTTGGATTGCCGGGGTTGAACGGGTCCAGCGTGAAGGCGACCAGTTCGCGATTGGCGACGGCGAGCGCGATCAGGATGATCGCCAGGGGCACGAAGACCACGATGAGCATGAAGCGATTGAACATGATGTTTTCCGTCGGAAAGGCTGTCTGGCGCTGACGCCGCGCCTATTTGCCGCCGTTCAGCCTTTCGCGCAGCTCCTTGCCGGTCTTGAAGAACGGCACCCATTTCTCCTCGACCTCGACGGACTCGCCAGTGCGTGGATTGCGGCCGGTGCGGGCGGGACGGTTTTTCACCGAAAATGCACCGAAGCCGCGCAGCTCGACGCGATTGCCTTCGGCAAGAGCGTCGGTGATCTCATCGAAGATCGCGCCGACGATGTTTTCGACGTCGCGCAGGAAAAGATGCGGATTGCGCGTGGCAATAATCTGCACAAGTTCGGACTTGATCATCAGACGGGTCCCCGTGAAAGCAGTACGGTCAAAATTATGAGGATGATTTTATTTGCTTTTTCACTTGCCCCAAACGGCATCTCAAGGGTGCCAGACGGAAACGAGACCGTCAAGAAACAAGCGGTCGGCGCCGAGTTCATGAATGACATCGCCGCCGTAGGCGGGCAGGCCGAGCGCGCTGCCGATGGTTTGCGCCATCGCTTTCGAGAACAAAAAGCCGCCGCGCCGTTGCGTATCCTTCCACTCGACGACCTTCAGTTTGGCATCGACGCCCTTGGTCGCCAACCAGTCGACCGCTTCGGTTTCGCCGCCGACAGCGTCGATCAGCCCGTTGGCGACGCCCTGGCGGCCGGTGAAGATCGAGCCATCGGCGAGCGCCAGCGCTTGCTCGCGGGTCATCTTGCGGCGCTCGGCGACGATGCCGACGAACCAGTCGTAGCTGTCGAGGATGAGCTTGCGGACCATGGCGCGCTCGTCGTCATTGGTCGGCTTGAAGGGAGATGGCGAGGCTTTCAGCGGCGAGGATTTCACTTCCTCCAGCTTGACGCCGAGCTTGTCCATCAGGCCGCTGACATCAGGATACTGGATCAGCACGCCGATCGAGCCGACGATCGAGGTCTTGCGGGCAACGATATGATCGGCGGCACTGGCGATCATGTAGCCCGCCGATGCGGCAAGCGTGCCGACTTCCGCGACCACCGGCTTGTCGGCGGCCAGCTTGCGCACCTCTTCATAGATCGATTCACCGCCGACCGTGGTGCCGCCAGGCGAATCGATCGACAGGATAACGCCTTTCACCTTCGACGACTGGCGGATGGTTTCCAGCCGCTTGATCAGCTCCTCGTCCTCGGTGATGGTGCCTTCGATCTTGACCTTGGCGATATGGTCGACGGCCGAGCCGGTGAAATCGTCGCCATAGAACCAGGTTGAAAGTGCAATCACCCCAAGTGCCACGATGCCGATGGCGGCAATCCGCCAGAATGTCAGCTTGCGCCGCAAACGGYGGCGGTCGATCAGGTCGTCGGCTCTCAGTGCCATGGTCAGCCTTTCAGTCGGCGGGAGGAGACGCTTTTAGACCATCATCTTCCCATCTGGAAGCAATTCTCTTTTCCGGCGCAACAAGACAATCCGCGCGGACAGTCGAGTTGGCCATGCCGGATGCGCCATCGGGCAGGTCAGGGCGGGCTCCGCCCCTCTCCAGGCACAGGTCTCTTCACGTATTTGTGCAATCGCCGCGAGGTCTGGCGGCGAAGATTGGCAGCTGATAAATTTTACGCCGCGTGTCTGTTTCTGCTATGAAGAACGGGCAGTTGTGCGGATCTCATTTTCATCTGTACAAACGCGGCTGTCACATTTTTGCAGTTTTCATGGGCTTGTGCTTGCTTGCAGGCGGCGGCGTCCCACCTATAGGCGGTGCTCGCGGGTGGGCAAGGGGTTAGAAGAAAGCGTTGAATGTTAGCGCGACCGATTGAATCGACCAACGCCGAGACGGAGTTGGCTCCCCCGGCGGACGTCCGGATGCGTGGCGATGCTTTCGACCGCGCCCAGCGTCACTCGCGCCGCGTGCGCGTTCTCAAGTTTGCCGTGCCGCTGGCCGCGGTACTGATCGCTGTCGCCTTCCCGGTCTATTCCTATCTGGCCGCACCCGTCTCCGTCGCGGTCCAGGCGGAAGGCACCGCTTTTTCCAACGGCAAGCTGGTGATGGCCAATCCCAAGCTCAACGGTTTCACGAAGCAGAAGCAGCCCTATTCGATGACGGCGCTGCGCGCCATCCAGGATGTCAGCACGCAAGGCATCATCGAACTGGAAGGCATCGACGCCAAGATCCCGGTCGGACCTGACAATATCGCGGCGATCAAGGCCTCGCACGGCACCTACGATCGCAACGGCAATACGATGAACCTGACCAGCGACGTTGACATCACCACAACTGACGGCATGCAGGCCAAGTTCAAATCGGTCTTCCTCGACATGGGCAAAGGCACTATGAAGACGGGAGATCCCGTCGATGTCAGCCGTGAGGGGTCACGGATCACGGCGGATTCGATGTCGGTCCAGGACAATGGCAAGGTTCTGGTTTTCGAGAACAAAGTGCGCGTCAACATCGATTCCGCCGCCTTGAAGACGGCAGAGGGAAACAGCGGAGAAATCAATGCGGCTCAGTAGTTCGACGCGGCTCGCGGCTGCAACTTCGGCGTTGCTGCTGTTCGGGCTGGTGCCGTCATTGGCGCAGTCCACCAGCCAATCAGGTCTCAAACTGTCCGGCGACAAGCCGATCCAGATCGAAAGCGACAAGCTGGAAGTCCGTCAGGCCGAAAATGTCGCAATCTTCACGGGCAATGTCAGCGTCGTCCAAGGGCCGACATTGATGAAGGCTGGCAAGATGACGGTCTATTATGTGAAGGATCCCAACGCCGCGGCCAAGGGCACGGAAGCCGCAGGGGCGGCGATGACCGGCTCAGCCAACATCGACCACCTGGAGATTTCCGACAAGGTTTACATCAAGTCGGACGCGCAGATCGCCACCGGCGATCAAGGCAGCTTCGACATGAAAAGCCAGGTTCTGGTGCTTTCGGGCAAAAAGGTCGTCCTGTCGCAGAACGATAACGTCCTGGTCGGCTGCAAGCTCGTCGTTCAGATGAAAACCGGCCTGGCCCAGGTTGATCCATGCGCTGGGCAACGCGTCCAGATGTCGATCACACCGCCGCCGAAATCGGGAGCGGCGAACCCCTGATGGCCAGCCTGTCGTCGCTGACGGCGCGTCTTCCGGGACGGGCCGCTGGCAAGCTTTCGGCGCCGGCCACGGCGACCGTCGATACGGGAAAGTTCAAGGGAACCCTGATCGCCAAGGGTCTGACCAAGAGCTACAAGGGCCGCAAGGTCGTCAGCGGCGTGACCATCGGTGTGCGCGCGGGCGAGGCGGTTGGACTGCTCGGCCCCAACGGCGCCGGCAAGACGACCTGCTTCTACATGGTCACCGGCCTGGTGCCGGTGGATGAGGGCACGATCGAGATCGACGGCTTCGACGTCACCTCGATGCCGATGTACCGTCGTGCGCGCCTCGGCATCGGCTATCTGCCTCAGGAGGCATCGATCTTTCGGGGCCTGAGTGTCGAGCAGAACATCCGCGCCGTGCTCGAAGTGGTCGAAAAGAGCCGCAAGGAGCGCGAACGCAATCTCGACGAACTGCTCGAGGAATTCCACATCAGCCATCTGCGCAAGGCGCCATCCATGTCGCTTTCCGGCGGCGAGCGGCGGCGCCTGGAAATCGCGCGTGCGCTGGCAACGCGGCCGGCCTACATGCTGCTCGACGAGCCTTTTGCCGGCATCGATCCGATCGCCGTCGCCGATATCCAGCAACTGGTGCGTCACCTGACGGCGCGGGGCATCGGCGTCCTCATCACCGATCATAATGTGCGCGAAACGCTCGGCCTGATCGACCGCGCCTACATCATCCACGCCGGTCAGGTGCTGACCCATGGCCGGGCCGACGAAGTGGTGGCAAACCCGGATGTCCGCCGGCTCTATCTCGGCGAGGGCTTTACGCTCTGAGCGTGAAATTTGTTTCCTGACACGATTTTTGGTGCCTTCACCGCGCTTTTTCTGCGATTTTGCCGCCAGATAACGCTCCGGTAAGTGAGTTTTGCTAGCTATTGCCTTGACAAGCAAAAGCCGGGCCAGTTTCTATGGCCGGCTGCAAAAATCCTGTCCGGAAGCCCGGATGCGTACACGAGGCGTTTGAAACCAGACAATGGCGTTGGCGGCGAAACTACAGCTACGACAATCGCAGTCGCTGGTGATGACGCCGCAGCTGATGCAATCGATTCGGCTGCTGCAGTTCACCCATACCGAGCTCGAGCATTTCATCGACGACGAAATCGAGCGCAATCCGCTGCTGGAGCGCGCCGAGCCGCAGGACGATGCCGCCAGCGACCAGTCGCAAAAAATCGAGGCGGAGCCGCAGGCCGCCACCGCCGACGGCGACTGGTTCGAAAACGAGACGCAGTGGAGCGCCGAGGCGATCTCCGACAAGCTCGACACGTCGCTGGAAAACCTGTTTCCCGACGATCCGGGGACGAGCGAGCGGCTCGGTCCCGACCTGACGGCGCAATGGAAATCGGCTTCCGGCAATGGTGCGAGTTCCTCATCCGAGGGCATTGATGCCGGCGACATGGCGGCCGCGGCGATCACGCTGCGCGATCATGTCGGCGAACAGGTGGCGCTCGCCTTCGCCGATCCGGCGGCACGGCTGATCGCCGCCGACCTGGCCGACGGCCTCGACGAGACCGGCTATCTGCGCGGCGACCTGGCCGAGATCGCCGCCCGCCTCGGCACGGACGCCGCTGGTGTGAGAAAGGTGCTGGCGGTGTGCCAGACTTTCGAGCCGGCCGGCCTGTTTGCCCGCGACCTTGCCGAATGCCTGTCGCTGCAGCTTGCCGTGCGGGACCGGCTCGATCCGGCGATGAAGGCGCTGGTCGCCAATCTTGAGCTGCTGGCACGGCGCGATTTCCATGCGCTGAAGCGGATCTGCGGCGTCGACGAGGAGGATCTGCTCGACATGCTGGCCGAGATCCGTGCGCTCGATCCCCGGCCCGGTATGGCGTTTTCGGGCGGCGCCAGCGATGCGATCGTTGCCGATGTCGAGGTGCGTGCCGCCAATGACGGCAGCTGGACGGTCGAGCTCAATGCCGAAACGCTGCCGCGCGTTCTGGTCGACCATATCTATTTCGCCCAGGTTTCGCCGCAGGCGAAGAACCAGGCGGAAAAGGACTTCCTCGCCGAATGCCTGCAAAACGCCAACTGGCTGACGCGCAGCCTCGACCAGCGGGCAAAGACCATCCTCAAGGTCGCCTCGGAGATCGTTCGCCAGCAGGATGCCTTCCTCGTCCATGGCGTGCGCCAGCTGAAGCCACTCAACCTGCGCACGGTGGCCGATGCCATCGGCATGCACGAATCGACGGTTAGCCGGGTCACCGCGAACAAATACATGCTGACGCCGCGCGGCGTGTTCGAGCTGCGGTACTTCTTCACCGCTTCGATCGCTGCGTCGGGTGGCGGCGATGCGCATTCCTCGGAATCGGTGCGTGATCGCATCAAGCAGCTGATCGATGAGGAAAAACCCGTCGACGTGCTTTCCGACGATGCGATCGTCGACATGTTGCGCGAGAGTGGCGTCGATATCGCCAGGCGCACGGTCGCCAAGTACCGGGAAGGCATGAATATTCCCTCCTCGGTGCAGCGCCGGCGCGAGAAACGGGCGCTGGCCAGCGCCGGGCGCTGACACGGTTCAATTTTCCTCAGGCCAGCACTTCATTGACAAGCCGCGGCGAAGTGGCTAGAAGCCCGCCCGCATGAGTGGGGCTAGATGCCCGCGTGTGGATGGTCCGTCACGACGTTGGCCTCGGGACGGTCAAAAGGGCGGCTTGTGATCAACCGGAAAGTTCGGATTTAAAATCGGCGCGAGTGACGCCGCAAAGCTTGTGCGCACGGACCACGAGTATAAACTCGGGCGAGTTTGAAGCCTGAGCAAGGAAGGTCAGTTTTCAGATGAATCTGCGCATATCGGGAAAACACATGGATATCGGCGATGCGTTTCGTACACGCATCAACGATCGTGTCGGCGAAGCGATCGGCAAATATTTCGATCGCGGCTTTGCCGGACACGTCACAGTCATCAAATCAGGTTCGCGCTATTCGGCGGATTGCATGATCCGGCTGGATTCCGGTGCTTCGCTGCAGGCCACCGGCGATGCCCAGGATCCGACGGTTGCCTTCGAGGCCGCCGCCGATCGCCTGGAAACGCGCCTGAGGCGCTACAAGCGCCGGCTGAAATCGCACAATTCAGGCGCCGCCAATGGCGATCCGACCGACATTGCCTACACGGTGATGGCGCCGCTGGCCGATGACGACGAGGATATTCCGGATAATTTCGCGCCGGCCATCGTCGCCGAATCAACCATGACGCTGAAGACCATGTCGGTGGCGTCGGCAGTCATCGAACTCGACACCAAGGACAGCCCGGTCTTCGTC
>NZ_JBFUDZ010000030.1:0-74989 GCF_056404455.1 Mesorhizobium sp. P2_D1 | reverse complement strand
GATCCCCAAGAGCCGCGCGTCCCTAGGATGGGCGGCAACCGCAAAACCGGCTCGATCTGCCCGGTCGCTCCTGACCTGGGAACCTTAAAACAGCCCGCCGATGCTACAGGCCTTTGAGTGCCAGGCGGGATGCCAATAAATCCAGAAACGCGCGAACCTTGGCCGAAGATGACCGGCCTTCCTGCCACAAGGCATGGATCGGCACCAACGCCGGCTCGAATTCCATCAAAACCAGCTCGACGCGACCATCGTCCACCAAATGTCTTATCTGCCAAAGCGGCGAGAAGCCCAAACCCAGTCCGTTGACTGCGGCGGCATAGACCGAGGTCATCAGATTGGAGCGAAAAGCGCCCGAGACCTTTACGGCCCGGGGTTTCCCGTCCACCTGAAACGTCCATTCACCTGGACGCTCGTTGACGGTTCTGACGATGCAACTGTGCTCACTCAGTTCGAAGGGATGAGTCGGCCGGCCGCACCGCGCAAAATAGGAAGGCGCGCCGAACACAACGCGCCGCAACGCTCCCAGGCGTTTGGCTTTCAAGCTGGAATCCGGCAAGTCGCCGATGCGTATTGCCAGATCGAGACCTTCAGCACCAAGATCGGCAAATCCATCGGAAAGTTGAAGATCGACTTCGACCCGGGGAAACGTCCGCATGTATTCGGCGATGACAGGCATCAGGACGTTCGGCCCAAACAGAACCGGCGCCCCGATGCGCAGGACGCCCGATGGTTCCGATCGTTGATTGATCGCTTGAAGACTTGCGTCGTTTATCTCGTCGACCGCGGGTTTGATCCGGTTGAAAAAGGCTGCCCCGACTTCACTCGGTGTCGAGCGACGCGTTGTTCTGTGGACCAACTCGACGCCGACTGATTCCTCCAATGCCGCCAAGGATCGGCTGACCGACTGCAGCGAGCGGTTCAGCCGGCGCGCGGCAGCCGTCAGACTTCCATGCTCGATGATCGCGATGAAAGCCTCGAAATCGTCTATCCGGCTCATGCATTCTCCCGGTAATCGACATAATCTATCACAAAATCGGACAATTGTAACGATGTTTGCGACGTCGTACCTCTCTGCAAGTTGTCCTGCGAGGACAGGCTTGATGGAAGGGAGATGTCATGCAAGCACCCAATCCAACCGTTCTGGTTGTTGGCGCCAGCGGTCGATTTGCCGGATTGATCGTGCCCGAACTTGTGCGCCGCAATGCCACGGTTCGCGCGCTCGTCCATGACCCGGCGAACGCCGAGAAGGCCCGAATGCTAGGCGCATCCGAGGTCGCCACTGGCGATTTACGCAATCGCCGGAGCCTCGAAAGCGCTGTCGAGGGCGTTGCCGGGGTCTTCCATATTGGACCGGCCTTTGCCCCCGATGAAGCCGCCATGGGGGTTGCCATGGTTGAAGCCGCTGCGCAGGCGGGCGTTCAGAAATTCGTCTTCTCGTCGGTGATCCAGCCGACCAATACGAAGCTGAAAAACCATGCGAGCAAGGTGCCAGTCGAGAACGCTCTCTACTCGACGACGATGGAATATACGATCCTGCACCCTGCCAATTTCATGCAGAATATCGCAGCGGCCTGGCCGTCGGTCGTTGAGCACGGTGTTTTCTCGGAACCTTTTCCAAAGACGGCGAAGGTGGCGCGTGTCGATTACCGCGATGTTGCTGAAGTGGCAGCGATCGCCCTGACCGAAGCGCGACTGTCCTATGCGACGATCGAGCTCTGCGCGGGTATGCACAGCCGGGAAGAGATCGCATCAATAATGGGAGAGGAACTTGGCCGCCCTGTCATCGCGGGCGAGCCGACATTTGCCGAGTGGGCTGCGAATGTCCCCCTCCACTACAACGACCTCCAGATGCAATCGTTGGCCAGGGTATATGGCCACTACGCCCTCCATGGCCTTGGCGGGAACAGTCTGACATTGCGCGCCGCTCTGGGTCGCGAACCGCGTTCGTTGCGCAGCTTCATTGGCAACCTGGCCCTGCAAACGGCACATGCCACCTGATCGCGCTCAGCCGCGCATGCGTCCACTTTTTGAACAGGAGATACTTGATGCGAGCGTCATCGGACAAAGTTTTGAAATCGAGGAAACTACCGCCCTCCTACAATGCGCTGGTAATGCCATTCGTTCTTTCCATCTTGATGTCGAGCATTGTTTCGGCGGTGTCGACGCTGATCAATGCGGGCTGGACAACCGGTTTCGTGGCGACCTGGCCGTATGCATGGGGAGCATCATGGCTTGTGGCATTTCCGAGTCTGCTGCTGGTCTTGCCGATCGTTCGCCGGATCGTGGCGGCAATTGTCGATCAGCCGACCTCGTCCTGATGGTGTCGCCAGGGTCTGATCCCCAACCGCGTTCGAGGGCAAGCCAGCCATCGGCTTGCCCTGCCGGTAAGCTCCTACCGGTTCATCGTTTCACGGAAACGCCGAACCGCTCCAACTCTTGCTTTGACGCAATTCCCTGAGGGAAAGCGCGATGCGCTTTCCCGGGAAAGCCGTCTCACACTTTTCCGGGAATTGCCTCTTTGTTTGGACGCAATTCCGGACGGAAAACCGCTTCACACTTTTCCTGGAATTGCTCCCAGCCTGGCTCGCCCGTCACATCGGGCCAGGCATCATCTTGGTCGGTTTCTCCAGCATCGGAAACTCGGCCTTGTTGCATTTCACCTTCGGGTTCGTCGGACTGAACAGGCCGTTCGGATTGTCCACGAACCAGGCGTGAAGATCGTAGTGGACGAACTCCCTCGGGATGAGCGGATAGTGTCCCTCCATCGGGCCCATGAAGGTTTGGCCAAACAGCTTCGGCGGCGCTTTGATGTCCGGTGTCAGTGGCACCAGCCATTCCGCCCCGACCAGGCGCAGGCCTTTTCTCGTCGGTTCGTAGATCAGCACATTGGGGTGCATCGGATCGAGTTTTTGGCCGACACTTGGGACGTTGACGAAATGGATGCCCATGGCGCCTTTCGGGTAATCCATCGTGCCCGGTATCTTTTCTCCGCTGTAGTAGACGCAGCCGACTGTCGACAGATAGAGGTCGCGGACGGCGGCGGTGTAGTCTTCATATTTGGCAAGCGACTTCTTCAAGGCATCTATGTCGGCCTTGCCGGCATCCTCGGCCTGAGCCGTGGCGACGCCCAACCATGCGCCCACAAGACTGGTTAAAGCGAGGACGCCGCAGCGCCCAGGGCTGGCTGTTCTTGTCATGCATTCCTCCCAGATTTTCTGAATCTGGCCGTACAAGACCGAGGCGGGAAAAAATGCTGATTGCGCGGCCAGTTGTATCCGCCTCATCCCCTCCGGAACAGGGTCGATGCTATTCCTTTCCGTGGTTGCGGGAAACTAGTTAGTTAGAACTAGCTAATTCTCTGAGCGCCAATCTGCGCCGGCATCCGCTCAAACAAAAACGGCCCCCATATGGGGCCGTTTTGCATTCGCTTGCCGGACAGATCAGGTGAGCGGCGACAGCTGGATCTCGACGCGGCGGTTCTGGGCGCGGCCTTCGGCCGTCGCATTGGATGCGATCGGCCGTGTCTTGCCGAAACCGGTGACGGCGAAGCGGCGCTGATCGACACCCTGACCGGACAGGTAGTTGGCAACCGCCAGCGCGCGCCGCTGCGACAGATCGAAATTGTGCTGGTCGCCACCGGTCGAATCGGTGTGGCCGAAAACGTCGACCGTGGTCTGCTTGAACTTCTTCAGCACCAGCGCGACCGAATTCAGCACCTGGTAGAAGCCGGGCTTCACAGCATCCTGATCCGTGTTGAAGGTGATGTCGGAGGGCATGTTGAGGATGATCTGGTCGCCGCTGCGGGTGACGCTGACACCGGTGCCCTGAAGCTGCCGGCGCAGTTCGGCCTCGTTCTGGTCCATGGTGGCGCCGATGGCACCACCGGCAAGCGCGCCGATACCCGCGCCGATCAGTGCGTTGCGGCGGTCGTTGCCGCCGGCAAGCAGGCCGAGGCTGGCACCTGCCAGGGCGCCAAGACCGGCACCCGCGGCTGTGTTGGAAATCTTCTGGTCGCCCGTGTACGGATCAGTGGTGGTGCATGCGCTCACGAGCAAAGCCGTCGCCACAACGACGAGCACAGTCTTTTTCATAGGATCGTCCCTCTCCAGGTCACGCCACTGCGATGGCGCCAAATCAGCCCTTCCCGCGACTTGTAACATGAAATGCGGCGAAAAGCGGAACGGCAAAAGCTACCGCAACGGCTTTTCCCCGACGCCGATTGGCCGGTCGCCCCCATGGCGGGCTACCAGAGATTCTTGCCGTCGATGACGACCACTTCGACCTTGTCGAGATCGAAATCATCGAAGAGCCGCGAATTGACACTGATCTTGGGATTGTCGAAATCCGGCTCGCCGGTCGACCAATCCGGCGTTTCTGTGAAGGTGCCGCAGCCGCATGTGGCGCAAAAACCGTGCTTTACGGTTTTTGACCCCCATTGGTAGACGGAAACATTCTCCGGCGGGCTGGTGAGCTTGAATTGCGACGGGACGTAATAGGCCCAGAGCGAGCCGCGTTTCGAGCAGAACGAGCAGGTGCATTGCGTCACCGTCTGCGGCGCCTGCGAAACCTCGAATGTCGTCCCCTTGCAATGACAGCTTGCCTTGATGGTCATCAACGAACTCCTCCTGTCGCCCACCGCCTCGTGCGGCAAAGGCAGCATAAAGAGGCGCTCCTGACAACTCTCTGTCAGCAGAGGCGCCAGACGGCGCGCCGTCTGAACCTTCATTCTAAATCCAGGCCGGAAAGGCCTAGAAGGACGATGGCGGCACGAACAGGCAGATGGTCTTGCCGGCATCGAGCCCGGCTTCATGGGCGCACCAATGGAATTCGCCGTCGGGCGAATCCTTGATCCGTCTGTCGCTGTAGGCCAGCACCTCCCCGGTGTCCTTGATGACATAACCTTCCGGGCGCTCGCTGATCGAGGTTTGCGACACCTCGTGGCAATCGTAATTGGCGCAGCAGGCGAACGGATAGCTCCAGCCTTGCGGCTTCGCCGCGGTCGGCTTGGCATCATGCGCCAACGCCGGCGACGACAGCATTGCTATCATTGGAATTGCAATCAGGGATAACAGAAGTCGGCCGGCCGGTCGAACGGCTTTGGCCGATCTGGGTGTGGCAGACATGGAAACGTTCCTTTCAAACGAGCCATCAAGCGTTTCGCTTGCCCGTTCCCTGAACGTCTCTTCCCAGCGGCCGGATCGTCAGCTAGCAGATATGCCGCGCCCAGCCATAAATGCTTTTGTCTCCCCTCAATGCGGTGATGGTGAGCGCAAATGTGAGTCGGCGCAAGAAATTGCTACGTGGCAGACCGACGCCTATTCGTCGACAGATCCGGCAATCACGTGCTCTTGATATTGCGGCAGGTCGTCGGTGATGGTGAACCAGCCCGCCTTGGAGCCGACGAAGATATGGGCGGACGGGCGGATCGACGGATCGTCGGCAAGGGTTCCCATCGCCACGTGGACGAAAGCCCCTTCGCGAACCAGCGAATAGAGCAATGAGCCGCACAGCCCGCAATGCGCATCATGGCCGCTTTGATCGCCGAAGATCAGCAGCTTGTCCTCGCCTTCGCTCAAGRCAAATTTTTCGAGCTCGATACCGGCGAACGGCTTGAAGGCCGAACCCGTGGTTCGTCGGCAATTGGAACAGTGGCAGTTGGCCGCGTAAACAAACTCGTCCCGAACGGYGTATTGCACAGCGCCGCACAGACATTTTCCGACAAGCTTGCGAGCCATTGTCCTATCCAGGTCTATGGGCCCGCGGTACTGGACCCGCTTTTCGGGATCATGCTGCCAGGACTAATCCAGATCCGCCACCGCTTCACCCGCACCGCCCTCGATGCGCTGCGACAAGGAGGCTTCCATGAAATCGTCGAGGTCGCCATCGAGCACGGTCGACGGGCTGGTGCTCTCGACGCCGGTGCGAAGATCCTTCACCAACTGGTAGGGCTGCAGCACATAGGAGCGGATCTGGTGACCCCAGCCGATATCGCTCTTCGACGCTTCGGTGGCGTTGGCAACCGCCTCGCGCTTCTTCAGCTCTTCCTCGTAGAGGCGCGAGCGCAGCATCTCCCAAGCCTTGGCCTTGTTCTTGTGCTGCGACCGTTCGGCCTGGCAGGCGACCGCGATGCCGGTGGCAAGGTGGGTGATGCGCACCGCCGAATCGGTGGTGTTGACGTGCTGGCCGCCCGAGCCGGACGAGCGGTAGGTGTCGATGCGGACATCGGATTCGGACACGTCGATCTCGATCGTGTCGTCGATGACCGGATAGACCCAGATGCTGGCGAACGATGTGTGACGGCGCGCATTGCTGTCATAGGGCGAAATGCGCACCAGGCGATGAACGCCCGATTCCGTCTTCAGCCAGCCATAGGCGTTGTGGCCCTTGATCAGCAGCGTGGCGGACTTGATGCCGGCCTCTTCGCCGTCATGCACTTCCAGCACCTCGACCTTGAAGCGGCGCCGCTCGGCCCAGCGCGTGTACATGCGCAAGAGCATCGAGGCCCAGTCCTGGCTTTCGGTGCCGCCCGCGCCGGCATGGACTTCCAGGTAGGTGTCATTGGCGTCGGCCTCGCCCGACAGCAACGTCTCGACCTGGCGGGCCTTCGCTTCGCCCTGCATCGAACGGAGCGCGGCTTCCGCTTCCGCGATGACGCCCTCGTCGCCCTCTTCCTCACCGAGTTCGATCAGCCCGATATTGTCTTCCAGCGCCTGCGTCAGGCCTTTCACCGAGGCGATACCTTCCTCGAGGCCCTGCCGTTCGCGCATCAACTTCTGTGCTTCCAGCGGTTCGTTCCAGAGGCTGGCGTCCTCGGCGCGCACGTTGAGGTATTCAAGCCGCTTTATGGCCTGATCCCAGTCAAAGATGCCTCCTCAGCAGGGTAATCGCCTGCCTGATCTCGTCGACAATATTCTGCGTTTCCGCGCGCATGGCTGGCTGTTCTGTCCTGTTTGATGAAATCGGTCGGCGCGATACATAGGGAGGCCGCCGCCGGCTGTAAAGCAAAATGGGCCGGCGCGAGGCCAGCCCATCCGCTCATGAAAATCGTCAGTAGAGGCCGCCGCCGCCGGACTGGATGGCCTGGTTGGCCTGCGGCGACAGTGCACCGCCGGTGGCATTGGAGCCGTCGGCGCCCATGCCGATCACCCAATAGCTGTCGGCAGGCCCGGTACCCGGCTTGAAGGCTTCGATGATGGTGCCGGGATCGCCCGAAGCGGCACGCATGCCGGTCTTGCGATTGATGGCGATCAGATTCATGCCTTCCGGCACCTTGAAGTCGACATTGGGCGTGCCATCCAGCGCCACCCGCATGAAGTCCTTGAAGATAGGTGCCGCGAGACCACCACCGGTAGCGCCATGGCCAAGGCCGCGCGGCGTGTCGTAGCCCATATAGAGGCCAACGACGAGGTTGGGCGTAAAACCGATGAACCAGGCGTCCTTTTCGTCGTTCGTCGTCCCGGTCTTGCCGGCGATGTGGCGGCCGAGTTCGCCGATGGTGGCGCCGGTGCCGCGCTGCACGACACCTTCCATCATCGAGGTGATCTGATAGGCGGTCATCGGATCAAGCACCTGCTCGGAATTGTCGACCAGTTCCGGTTCCGGCTGGTTCTGCCATTCGGGCGCATTGCAGCCCTGGCAGCCACGTTCGTCCTGCTTGAACACCGTCTTGCCGTAGCGGTCCTGGATGCGGTCGATCAGCGACGGCTTGATCGACTTGCCGCCATTGGCCATGATCGAATAGGCCGACACCATGCGCATCACGGTCGTTTCGCCGGAGCCCAGCGCCATCGGCAGATACGGCGCCAGATGATCGTAGACACCAAAGCGCTCGGCGTATTCGACGACCAGCTTCATGCCCATATCGTTGGCAAGCCGTACCGTCATCAGGTTGCGCGACTTCTCGATGCCGGAGCGCAACGTCGCCGGACCAGCAACGGTGCCGTCATAGTTCTTTGGCGTCCAGGTCGTGTTGCCGCTCTGGATGGTGATCGGCCCGTCCATGATCACCGAGGCCGGCGTATAGCCATTGTCGAGCGCGGCCGAATAGACGATCGGCTTGAACGAGGAGCCTGGCTGGCGCATGGCTTGCGTCGCGCGATTGAATTCGGACTGCGCGTAGGAGAAACCACCGACCATGGCCAGCACGCGGCCGGTATGCGGATCCATGGCGATCAGGCCGCCCTCCACCTCGGGAACCTGGCGCAGGCTGTAGGCGCCATCGGCGCCATCGTTCTTCTGCACGAAGATGACGTCGCCCGGCTTCAATACGTCCGCCGGCGACTTGGCCTTGACGGTCTTGCCGTCGACCAGATGACGCATGGCGAAACCCATGTCGTCCTTGCTGACGGTGCCTTCGACGCGTTCCTTGACGATCTCGCCCGACGCCTGGCGCGCCGGCTGAAGGCCGATCGACAGGCCGGTCTCCGAACTGTCTAGCACTACGGCCAGCGACCATTCGGGGACATCCTCCAGCCCCTTGACGTTGCCCAGCGGCACGCCCCAGTCGCCGGACACGTCGATGGTCGTCACCGGTCCGCGATAACCGCGCAGCGTGTCGTATTTCATCAACCCGTTCTGCATCGCCTTGCGGGCAATCAGCTGAACCTTCGGATCAAGCGTCGTGCGGACGGAAAGGCCGCCTTCATAAAGCGCATTCTCACCGTAACGGGCGATGATCTGGCGGCGCACCTCCTCGGTGAAGTATTCGCCGGCGAAAAGATAGGTGCCGTTGCGGCGCGGCGTCACCCCCAGCGGCTCGGCCTTGGCCTTGGCGCCTTCCTCACGCGTCACGTAGCCATTCTCGACCATCTGGTCGATGACCCAGTTGCGGCGCTCCAGCGCGCGATCGGCATGCTTGAAGGGATGGTAGTTGTTCGGCCCCTTCGGCAGCGAAGCCAAATAGGCGGCCTCGGCCACGGTCAGCTCGTTGACCGACTTGTCGAAATAGGTCAGCGCCGCACCGGCGACGCCATAGGCGCCGAAGCCGAAGAAGATTTCGTTGAGGTAGAGCTCGAGAATACGATCCTTGGGGTAGGCCTGCTCGATGCGGAAGGCGAGGATCATCTCCTTGATCTTGCGCTCATAGGTCTGGTCCGAGGACAACAGGAAGTTCTTCGCCACCTGCTGGGTGATCGTCGAGGCGCCGACCTGGCGCTTGCCTGAGCCAAAATTCTGCAGGTTGACGATGATGGCGCGGCCAAGGCCGGTCACGTCGATGCCGGGGTGGTTGTAGAAGTTCTTGTCTTCGGCGGACAGGAAGGCTGCCTTGACGCGATCCGGTATGGCCTGGATCGGCAGGTACAGGCGCCGCTCACGGGCATATTCGGCCATCAGCGCGCCGTCCGACGCATGGATGCGGGTGGTCACCGGCGGCTCGTATTTGGCCAGCACCTCGTAGTCGGGCAGGTCCTTCGACAAATGGCCGATGTAGATCGCAACGCCCGCCGCGACCAGAAGGGCCAGCGTCGTGCCGATGCCGAAAAAATAGCCAATGAGACGAATCATACCCGCTCCAGTCCTTGGTTCGGGAATTTCCTAAACGAAGCCGCCTTCCGCGCAAGCTTTCGAGCCGGTCCCAATCCGCAATCGAAAACTCATGTCGCCACCATGTGGACAAAATACGGCAATGCCTGAATTCGTGACCGCAGGCCGTAAATAAAGGCAACAGCTGTTGTCGCCGCGCAACGCTGCCCCTGGTTGTGGGCGACGCCGAGCATGTCAGCCCCCGGTTCCGGCTCCGGTCTTGGCTGACGCGAAAAGTGCGACGGCATTGGTTATACTCTGAGCCGCCTTGCCGCGCCAGTCGGCGTTGAGCAGCTGCGCCTCGTCCTTGGCATTCGAGAGATAACCCAGTTCGACCAGCACGGATGGCACGTCGGGTGCTTTCAGCACCTTGAACCCCGCCGAACGCTGCGGATTGTTGATGAGGCCGACGCTGGTCGAAAGCTGGCCGACCAACGTGTGGGCGAAGCTCATCGAGAAATTGTGCGTTTCGCGGCGGATCAGGTCGATCAGGATGTCGGTGACTTCCTTGCTGTCGTTCTTGATTTCCATGCCGGCGAACTGGTCGGAGAGATTTTCGCGGTCGGCAAGCGCCTGCGCCTCGGGATCCGAAGCCTTGTCGGAAACGGTGTAGACGGTGGCGCCGCGAATGCCTTTGACACTGATCGTGTCGGCATGAATGGAAATCAGCAAATCGGCCTCGTGCTGCCGGGCAATGCGCACGCGATCATCCAGCCGCAGGAACTCGTCGGTATCGCGCGTCATGAACACATCGTAGTTACCGACGGCCGCCAGCTTGTCGCGCAACTCGGTGGCGAAGGCGAGCGTGACGTTCTTCTCGATGGTGCCGTTCAGGCCCTCGGCGCCGCCGTCGATGCCGCCATGGCCTGGATCGATGACGACAGTGAAGCGATGGCCCGGATTGGACACCGGTCCGGTGCCGACCCGCGCCCCCTTGTCGGTCGAGACCGTCGATCCGGTGGTCAGCGCCTGATTGGCAAGTGCCGCGTCGAACTCGCGAGCGGACGCTGCCGAGATGTCGATGGCGATGCGGTAGCCGGTTCCGTCCTCGTTCTTGAGCACATCGAGCTTGTCGACGGCGAACGGTCCCTTGCCGGTGAGGATCAGCCGCGAAACGCCCTCGCCAAGCGCGCCCAGGCGCACGCCCCTGACCAGGCCGCGCGCCTTCAAGTCCTTGGCGTTAATGGCGAATCGCGTATTCGCAAGATCGATGACAAGGCGATTAGGACCGCGCAGCAGGAACCATTTGACATCGGGTTCGCGGTCGAAATCCATGACGATGCGCATCTTGGTGGCATCGCCCGCCATCTTGTAGCCTTTTGCCACCAGCGGTGCGTCGGCGGCATTGGCAACGGAGGACGAGGCGGAAGAGATCGCCAGCAACAGCAAGAGGCAGAAGGCACCGATGATCCGGCCGCCAACACGACATCCCTTGTCTGTGAAGTCTGCCAGTCCCATCTGTCTTCCAGTCGCTCCCGGTTTGGCGCCAGGCGCCCGTCGTTTCGTCGAAGTGCCGGTTAGGCCGCGAACTCGATTAACGATTGGTATCCAGAGAAGGTTAACCAAGCCTTTTCATGCAAGGGTCGGAGCCTGTTCTTACGTTACGGAACTGCTTTTTGCCGGCATCGGAAATCGGGGTTGCCTTCCACCCCGCCAAATCATAAAAGCGATACTGGATCACTGCAATCCTGGAACCGCCCTCCTCCGCAGCTTCCTGCTACAGGGTTAGATGAAAGGCGGCTCCTTTCGTTTCATGCGAAAAGGGTTCAGGTGATCGCGACGAAATTTCGCAGGTGTGCGCCCGTGGCGGGGGGAATCGCCTGCGTGAGGAAAACGGCCGGGTTTGTTCCCGCGCCGGCTCTGTATGAGCAAACAAGCTGGTCCGGTTCGTCCGGGCTTTGGTTCAAAAGGTTCTGCTGGTGACGATGGCTTCAAGCGCAATCATGGAAAGGTCCGCATCAAACCGCGCCATTATGGCTGCGGGCGGCACCGCCATGGCGCTCAAGCGGCGGCCGGCGGACGTTCAATTATCCGGCACCCACATTCCAGACACGCAGCAGCGGGCTTTGCCTCGCAAGCTGCGGCTGACGGCTGCCGGGGGGAAACGAAATAATGCCCAACAAAATGCTGATAGACGCCTCCCACCCGGAGGAAACACGCGTTGTCGTCGTTCGCGGTAACCGTATTGAAGAATTCGACTTTGAATCCCAGGACAAGAAGCAGCTCAAAGGAAACATCTACCTAGCCCGCGTAACGCGCGTAGAGCCCTCCCTTCAGGCGGCCTTTGTCGAATATGGCGGCAACCGTCACGGTTTCCTCGCCTTCAGTGAAATACACCCCGACTACTACCAGATTCCGGTCGCCGACCGTCAGGCACTGCTGCGCGCCGAAGCGCAGGAGGCCGAAGACGAGGAGGACGAGGATGGCGACGGCGATGATCGCCAGAGCCGCGATCGCGGGCGGCGCGGACGCCGGCGCGGTGGCAAGAGCCGCGACCGTAGTGAACACAGGCGCGACGCAGGCGCTGCCGGCGAGGGCGAAGGCTCCGGCGAGGCAGGCGAAGGCGGCGACAATGGCGGCGATGTCGTTGTCGAGGAGATCTCTCACACTTCCGAGATCATCGAACACGCGGCCGATGCGTCCGAACATGTCGATACACCCGAATATGCCGATACTTCCGAACATGCCGATGCGTCCGGGCATGACGAAGGTTCTGCCGAGCAGGACGAAACCGAAACGCGCAACGGCGGCCCGACGTCGATCGCCGCCTCGGTCGAAGCCGATGTGATTTCCGAAGCCGTCCCGCAAGCAGAAGGCAGCGAAGCGTCGTCAGGCGACAATGATCGCGGCATGCTCGAGGAGGTGCAATCCTCGCACCCGGACGACCACGAGGTCGAATCGGTTGGCGCCGAGGATGCGCTGGAAGAAGTGCGCAACCGCCGCAAGCCGGTGCGCCGCCAGTACAAGATCCAGGAAGTGATCAAGCGCCGCCAGATCCTGCTGGTGCAGGTCGTCAAGGAAGAGCGCGGCAACAAGGGTGCTGCCCTCACCACCTACCTGTCGCTTGCCGGCCGCTATTCGGTGCTGATGCCGAACACGGCGCGCGGCGGCGGCATTTCGCGCAAGATCACCAGTGCGGTCGACCGCAAGCGCCTCAAGGAGGTCGTTGCCGATCTCGAAGTGCCGCAGGGCATGGGTGTCATTCTGCGCACCGCCGGCGAGAGCCGCACCAAGGCCGAGATCAAGCGCGACTACGAGTATCTGATGCGACTTTGGGAAAATGTCCGCAGTCTCACCTTGCAATCGACGGCCCCTGCCCTGGTCTATGAGGAAGGCAGCCTGATCAAGCGTTCGGTGCGCGACCTCTACAACAAGGATATCGACGAGATCCTTGTCTCCGGCGAGGAAGGCTACCGCGAAGCCAAGGACTTCATGCGCATGCTGATGCCGAGCCACGCCAAGGTGGTTCAGCCGTTCCGCGACACGACGCCGATCTTCGTGCGCAACGGCATCGAGGCGCAGCTCGACCGCATGCTGCAGCCGCAAGTGACGCTGAAGAGCGGCGGCTACATCATCATCAACCAGACCGAGGCTCTGGTCGCCATCGACGTCAATTCGGGCCGTTCCACCAAGGAGCACTCGATCGAGGACACGGCACTCCACACCAACCTGGAAGCGGCCGAGGAAGTCGCCCGCCAGCTCAGGCTGCGCGATCTCGCCGGCCTGATCGTTATCGACTTCATCGACATGGAGGAGAACCGCAACAACCGCTCCGTCGAGAAGCGGTTGAAGGATCACCTCAAGAACGACCGTGCGCGCATCCAGGTCGGCCGCATCTCGCATTTCGGCCTGATGGAAATGTCACGCCAGCGCATCCGCGCCAGCGTGCTGGAATCGACCATGAAGCCCTGCCCGCATTGCGGCGGCACCGGCCATGTGCGGTCCGATTCGTCGGTTGCGTTGATGGTGGTGCGGGCGATCGAGGAATTCCTGCTCAAGGATTCGCGTAGCCACATCACGGTGCGGACGCCGGCGGCGACCGCGCTCTACGTGCTCAACCACAAGCGCGGCACGCTGGTGGAACTGGAAAGCCGCTTCGGCCTGACCATCACCGTGGAGGCCGACGATTCGGTTGGCGCGCAGCACTATGCGATCTTCCGCGGCGCGTTGGCGGAAAAGCCGGAAGGCTTTGTCGAGGTGCGCAGCCTGCCGGCCTATGTCGAGCCGGATGAGCCCGAGGACGAGATCGTCGTCATCGAGGAAGACGACGAGGCGCCGGTACAGGCTGAGCAGCCACGCCAGCAGCAGCCGCAGCAACAACAGCCACGGCCTGCCGCCGGTGGCGAAGAAGGCGAAGGCCGTGACCGCAAGCGCCGCAAGCGCCGGCGGCGTCGTGGCGGCAAGGACCGCGACCGCGAACACGGCGCACCCGCGGACGGGTCTTCAGTCTCCGCACCGGTCGCTGAGTTCTCCGGCTCGGCAGCCACTGCCAGCGACGGCGAGGCGGAAACAGACGACGACGCTCCTCTCGGTGTTGCTGAAACGTCCGAGACAGTTGAGGCTTCGGATGAAGGCCAAGGCAAGAAGCGCCGGCGTGGCAAGCGCGGCGGCAAGCGCAACCGTCGCGAAGACGGTGAAGGCGAGGCCGAGGCAAGCACTGGCGAAACGGTCGAAGCACTCGACAGTGAAGTGGCGGAAAGCGTGACGGTCTCCAGTGAGCCGGTAGTTGCCGAACCGGCCGAAGAGCCGGTGGCGCTTGCTCCGGCCAATGACGACGCGCCGAGCCCGGAAAAGCCGAAGAAGCCACGTCGTGCCGCCAAGCCGAAGAAGGCCGCGGCCGAGGTCGTCGCCGAGGAGCCGCCTGCTGCCGAAGCGGTCGCGGAAGCACCGGCCGAGACGCCGGCCACTGCATCCGACGAGGCAGCGGCAGCGACTGTCGAGGAGACGCCGAAGGTCCGCCCGTCACGGCGCAAGCCGGCGGCCGTGGATGCGCCGGTCGTGCCGGTGGTGTCTTCGACGGTTGCCGACGAACCGGCGGCCAAGACCGAGGACAAGCCCAAGCGCGCCGGATGGTGGCAGCGGAAGGGCTTTTTCTAAACCTTTCAGCCGCTTGACTTGATTTCTTGACAAAAAAGAATCCCGCGCCAGTCGAAAGACGGCGCGGGATTTTTCATATCTGGCGTTCCGGCTGGTCGCGAAGTTGCGTCGACGGATCGAAACCGAAGTGCCTGCTGACCTCACATCACGACGAAATCGGCGTTAGTCAGCGCCAGGTTTGCGGCCAGTGTGGCGAAATGGGTCGAGCCGCCAGCGGCACTGCCGTTGCTGTCATAATAGAGCCAGCCGGTGTCGGTCTCGTAGATGAGGTGGTCGTTGCCGTCACCGGCAAGGCCGGTGGTGTTCTTGACGAACTGGTCGGCTGTCAGCGTGCCGTTGCCGCCAAGCGCGGCAAAGATGGCGTTATCGACCCGGATGGTGTCATCGCCCACCGAGAAGTCGGTGATGTGGTCGACATTGGTCGAGGCATTGAGCGCCGTGGTGAAGACGAAGATGTCCTGGCCGGTGCTGCCGGACATCGTGTCGTTGCCGCCCCTGCCGTCCAGCACGTTGTTACCGGAATTGCCGGTCAGCGTATTGGCCAGGCTGTTGCCGGCGGCGTTGATCGAGGCCGCGCTGCGCAGTGCGACGTCCTCGATGTTGCCCGTGAAGTGGTTGCCATCGCCAAGGTTGATCGAAACAAAGCCATTGACGGTGTCGGTGCCGTTGGCGCCGGCAGTGCTTTCACTGACGATATCGCCGGCATTGTCGACATAGTAGCCATCATTGCCCTGAGCCCCGATCATCGTGTCGGCGCCACCTTTGCCGTCCAGCACATTGTTGCCGGAATTACCGGTCAGCGTGTTGGCCAGGCTGTTGCCGGTGGCGTTGATCGAGGCCGCACCGAGCAGCGCGACGTTCTCGATATTGCCCGTGAAATGGTTGCCGTCGCCAAGGTTGATCGAGATGTAGCCGTTGACGGTATCGGTGCCGTTGGCGCCGGCGGTGCTCTCACTGACGATATCGCCCGCATTGTCGACATAGTAGCTGTCGTTGCCCTGAGCGCCTCTCATCGTGTCGGCGCCACCCATGCCATCCAGTACGTTGTTGCCGGAATTGCCGGTCAGCGTGTTGGCCAGGCTATTGCCGGTGGCGTTGATCGAGGCCGCGCCGAGCAGCGCGACATCCTCGATATTGCCCTTGAAGTGGGCGGCATCGCCAAGGTTGATCGAGATGTAGCCATTGACGATATCGGTGCCGTTGGCGCCGGGCGTGTTCTCATCGACGATATCCCCGGCATTGTCGACGAAGTAGGTGTCGTTGCCTTGCGCTCCGCTCATCGTATCGGCACCGCCTAGCCCGTCGATGACGTTGTTGCCGGAGTTGCCTGTGATCACATTGGCGAACGGGTTGCCGGTGCCGTTGATGTTGCCTGAGCCTCTCAGCGCCAGGTTTTCGATCTCCTGGCCGGAAAGGTTGAAGGAGACGTAGCTCTGCACATTGTCGGTGCCCTGGCCATTGGCCTCGATCACGTGATCGCCGGCATTGTCGACAAAGTAGGTGTCGTTGCCAGTGCCGCCGCTCATCAGATCGGCGCCGGCATCGCCGCTGATCGTATCATTGCCGCCAAGGCCCGACAGCGTGTCGTTGCCGTCGCCGCCATTGATGTGGTCGCCGAAGACATTGCTGCCTTGCCAGCTGTCATCGGCGGCGGTGCCGACAAAGATGGTAGGATCGAAGATCGCGGCGCGGACGCAAGCGCCGTTGCCGTCGCCACTATCATAGGAATCCCAGGTGAACACGAGGCGGCCGTCGGCCAGCGCCGTGATTGCCGGGTTAAACTGGCTGTCCGCTACCGTCGAATTGACGATGAAGTCGCTGCCGGCCGCTGAACCGTCGGCGTTGTAGACGCGGGCGCGGATGCAGCTACTATCGCCGTCGCCGGCATCATAGGAATACCAGGTGGCCACAAAGCGGCCGTCGACCAGCGCCGTGATCGCGGGGCTAAGCTGGCCGTCGGTTATCGTCGAATTGACGATGAAGTCRTTGCCARCCGCMGAACCGTYGGCGTTGTAGASRCGGGCRCGGATGCMGTTGSCGCTACCGTCGCCGSTGTCGTAGGACTGCCAGGTGGCCACGAAGCGGCCATCGGCCAGCGCCGTGATCGCGGGGACAAACTCGGTGTATGTTGCTGTCGTCGAATTGACGATGAAGTCGTTGCCGGCCGCAGAACCGTCGGCGTTATAGAGGCGGGCGTAGATGTAACTGCCGCGGATGCTACTGCCATCGCCGAGGTCATAGGACTCCCAGGTGGCCACGAAGCGGCCATCGGCCAGCGCCGTGATATCGGGGGAATTCCCGCCACTCGTTGCCGCCGAATTGACGATGAAGTCGTTGCCGGCCGCCGTACCGTCCGCGTTGTAGATTCGGGCGCGGATACAATTGCCGATGCCGTCGCCGTGATCTTCTGACTGCCAGGTGGCCACAAAGCGGCCGCCGTCCAGCGCCGTGATTGCAGGGCTATACTGATCGCCCGTTGCTGTCGAATTGACGATGAAGTCGTTGCCGGCCGCTGAACCGTCGGCGTTGTAGAGGCGGGCACGGATGCACAAGCCATCGCCATCGCCGGGGTCATAGGACATCCAGGTGTCCACGAAGCGGCCGTCGGACAGCGCCGTGATCGCGGGGCCAAACTGACCGCCCGTTGCCGTCGAATTGACGATGAATTCCTGTCCTACGCGTCCGATGGGCATGACTCGTTCTCTTTCGCTGCAGACAGGGTTTGAAACAGAAGACTGCGTCAGGGGACCCGTCTTGTTCAAGGACTGGTGCTACCCATTTGCAGTCGTCACCAACAAGAACGGACGACATTACTGTAGTCAAGGCAATTTTTGCAGATTTACCCGGTGGGCATGAAGTTTATCGGTCGAGCGGCGTTTCCGTGAACAATAGACCGCTCTACGGCGCGAAGATCGACCAGTTCATCATCCTGGCCAGCTTTTCCAGCGCGATCGAGCCCAGCTTGGAATTGCCGTTGGCGTTGAGGCCGGGCGACCAGACGGCGAGCGAGGCTACGCCCGGCACGATGCCCAGTATGCCGCCGCCGACGCCGCTCTTGCCGGGAATGCCGACGCGGAAGGCAAAGTCGCCCGAGCCGTCATAATGGCCGCAGGTCAGCATCATGGCGCCGATGCGGCGCGCCCGTTCGGCCGACACAACGGAATGCCCGGTCGCCGGGTTCTTGCCGCCATTGGCGAGGAAGCGGCCGGCAAGCGCCAATTGCCGGCAGCTCATGGCGATGGCGCAGTGGTGGAAATAGACACCCAGCGCCAGCTCCGGCGCATGGTTGAGATTGCCGAAGGATTTCATGTAGTTGGCAAGCGCAAAGTTGCGATAGCCGGTGGCGCGTTCGGAGGCCGCGACCTCGCGGTCGATGATGATGGTCTCGTCGTCGGCCAGGAACTGGATGAAGCGCAGGATTTCGCCGATAGCCTCGCGCGGCTGGTGACCGGCAAGCAGGATGTCGGAAACGACGATGGCGCCGGCATTGATGAACGGATTGCGCGGGATGCCGTTCTCATGCTCGAGCTGGACGATCGAGTTGAACGGATTGCCCGACGGCTCGCGTCCGACCCGCTGCCACAGCGCATCGCCGACATTGCCGAGCGCCAGCGTCAGGGTGAACACTTTCGAGATGCTCTGGATCGAAAAGGCCTGATCGGCGTCACCCGCCATCAGCACGCGGCCGTCATTGGTGACGGCGGCAATGCCGAACTTCTTGGGATCGACCTTGCCGAGCTGCGGAATGTAGGTGGCAACATCGCCGCGATCGGTGCGTTCGGCCATTTCGGCGGCGACTTCGGCGAGCGCCTGTTCGAGTTCCGGCATGGTGCTACCTCAACCAGCGTTCAATGCGCGCCATCGCCTCGACCATCTCGTCGTGGCTGCCGGCATAGGAGAAACGCATCGTGCGGTGCCCCGCCTGGGTGTCGAAGTCGCGGCCGGGCGTCGCCGCGACATGTGCCTGCGCCAGCATCTTTCGCGCGAAGGCCATGCTGTCGTTGGTGTGCCTGGTGACATGGCAAAAGGCATAGAAGGCGCCGTCCATCGGCGCCGCCAGCGGAAAGCCGAGTTCCGGCAGGCGTTTCATCAACAGCTCGCGATTCCAGGCGTAGCGGCCTTTCACCGCTTCCAGCTCCTCAGTCGCCTTGAACGCCTCGATCGCGGCGATCTGCGACAGTTCCGGCGGCGAGATGTAGAGGCTTTGGGCGACGCGCTCGACCGGCCGCACCAGTTCTTCGGGCAACACCATCCAGCCGATGCGCCAGCCGGTCATGCAATAATATTTCGAGAAGGAATTGATCACCGTCACGTCGCCGCCATAGGCAAGTGCGGTGGTGTCGGGGGCGCCATAGGCGAGCCGATGATAGATCTCGTCGGAAATCACGGCGATATCGAGCTCCTGCGCCGTCCTCACCAGGGCTGCCAGTTCATCGGCCGGTATCACCGCGCCGGTCGGATTGGCCGGACTAGCAAACAGCACGCCTTTCAGCGGCTTTTCGCGGTGCGCGGTATCCAGATGGCCGGCATGCAGGTAGGCGGCGTCGCCGAGCTCGATCTCGACCACGTCGATGCCGAGCGCGGCCATGATGTTACGATAGGCGGGATAGCCGGGCGCGGCGATGGCGACGCGGTCGCCCGGATCGAACATCGCCAGGAAGGCAAGGTTGAAGGCGGCCGACGATCCGGTGGTCACCGCGATCCGGCTCGGTGAAATATCGAGGCCATAGTGATCGGCGTAGTGTTCGGCGATCGCCTTGCGCAGCGCGGCGAGGCCGAGCGTGTCGGTGTAGCCGATGCGTCCGTCCTGCAAGGCCTTGGCCGCCGCCGCGCGAACGCCGATCGGCGCAGGGTCGGAGGGCTGGCCGACGGCCATGGAAACGACCGGTACGCCCTGGGCCTTCAGGCGGTTTGCCTCGGCCAGAATGTCCATAGCATGGAAGGGCTCGACATTGCCACGACGTGAGAGCGAAACGACCATTTAACCAGTATTCCCGATGGTTGAAGGCGCCAAACTCGGGCGCATGCGCCGCACAAATGCCCGATTGATGTGAGGATCACAAGTTGAGGAAGTTTCCGGCGCCGACTTTTCATCTTTCGCCCGCTCGTCTACCAGTGGAACCATCATGTTGAGCCGACCCAGATCGACGATTGCCCGAACAGCGCGCGTCTTTGCGACGCTTTCGCTTGGCGTTGCCGTCGCGTTGGCGGATTCGGTCAGCGCCTTCGCCCAGAACGTGCCTGTGGTACGCGACGCCGAGATCGAGGCGCTGGTGCGCGACTATGCGCGGCCGATCTTCAAGGCGGCAGGACTGGCGAACGACGGCATCGACATCGTGCTGGTCAACGACCAGAGTTTCAACGCTTTCGTCACCGGGCGCCGGCTGTTCATCAACACCGGCGCCCTGATGACGGCCGAGACACCCAACGAGATCATCGGCGTCATTGCCCACGAAGCCGGCCATATCGCCGGCGGCCACCAGCAGAAGCTGCGCGAACAGCTCGAACGTGCCAAGACGATGGCCATCATCGCCACATTGCTAGGGGCAGGCGCCATGGTCGCCGGTGCCACCACCAACAGCCGCGGCCTTGCCGGCGCCGGTATCGGCATGGCGGCGGGCGGCGGCGAGATGGCGCAGCGAAGCATCCTCGCCTATCAGCGCACCGAGGAGATAACCGCCGACCGCTCGGCGATCACCTATCTCAACGCCACCGGCCAGTCCGGCATGGGCATGCTGAAGACGTTCCACCGTTTCCAGACGGCGCTGTCGCTGTCGGGCGCCCAGGTCGATCCCTACCGGATCAGCCATCCGATGCCGCAGGACCGCATCGCCAATCTCGAAGTGCTGGTGAAACAGAGCCCCAATGTCGACAAGGTCGACCCGCCGGCGCTGCAGCAGCGGCACGACATGATGCGCATGAAGATTGCCGTCTATATGGAAGGCCAGGCGGGGTTGGCGCGGCTGATGCGCAAGATGCCCGGCAGCCTTGCCGCACAATATGGCGATGCCGAGTCGACGTACCTGTTCGGCAACATCGCCACCGCGCTCGCCAAGACCAATGCACTGATCAAGGCGCAGCCGAAGAACGCTTATTTCCAGGAACTGCGCGGCGACATCCTGATGAAGGCGAACAAGCCCAAGGAGGCCGCGGATGCCTATGCCAAGGCAGTCAGCCTCGACCCGGCGCGGTCGGGATTGCTGCCTGTCTCCCTTGGCCAGGCGCTGATGGCCGTCGGTACGCCTGAATCCCTCAAGAAAGCCGTCGTGCAGATCAACAATGGTCTCCAGCGAGACAAGGAAAATGCGGCCGGTTACCGCTACCTTGCACAGGCCTATGGCGAACTGAGTGACATACCGGGCGCAGAACTTGCCACCGCCGAAGGTCATTTCTATTCCGGCAACTATAAGGATGCTAAGATCTTCGCCATGCGGGCACAGCAGCAGATGAAGCGCGGCGAACCGCGCTGGCTTCGCGCCCAAGACATCATAAACTACGCACCATCGACCAAGATCAAGTGAACCTTCCGGCGGCACGCTGCGACACAGTCAGACGAACCGGGCCGGAAAAACAGGTAGAAGGAACAGGAACGATGAAAAAGGCACTGCTGCTGGGCACCACGGGGGCCGTGGCCGCCCTGGCCATGCTGGCTTTCGGATTCGTGGCCGGAAACCCACAGATTGCCAAGGCTGGTACGGCGCAGCCGGCCCAGACGGCGGCGGCCGACACCAAGATCGACCGCACCGAGGTCGAAGGCATCATCCGCGACTATCTGTTGAAGAACCCGGAAGTGCTTCTGGAGGTTCAGGACGCGCTCGAAGCCAAGCAGAAGGAAGAGCAGCGCATCGCCCATATGGGTGTCATCAAGGATGCCAAGGACCAGATCTTCAACTCGGCCTTCGACGGCGTCGTCGGCAACCCGAACGGCAAGGTCACCATCGTCGAGTTCTACGACTACAATTGCGGCTTCTGCAAACGCGCCATCGACGACATGCGGGCGCTGACCAAGTCCGATCCGGACCTGCGCTTCGTGCTCAAGGAATTCCCGATCCTCGGACCGGATTCGCAGAAGGCGAGCGTGGTTTCGATGGCGTTCCACCTGATGAAGCCGGAAAAGTATGGCGAGTTCCACAACGCACTGCTCGGCGGCCAGGGACGCGCCACCGAGGCGGCGGCGATCAAGATCGCGCTTTCGCTCGGCGCCGACGAGGCGACGCTGCGCGAGAAGATGAAGGACCCGTCGATCAACGAGGCCTTCTCCAAGACCTACGATCTTGCCAACAAGCTGGCGATCACCGGAACGCCGTCTTATGTGGTCGGCAACGAGGTGGTGTTCGGGGCGCTTGGACAGGAAGTGCTGGCTGAAAAGATCGAGGCGGCGAAAGCCGCGCTCTGATCTTGCTCACGAGCGCATTCTCACGGGCACATTCCGCGCGTTGTGGACAGTGAAAGAACGCACTTGCGCTCTTTTCGCAGGCGTCTATGCCCATTATAGAGGGCCCAGCGCGCCGGCTTGATGTCGGCGCCGGGAAAGGTCGGCTTTTTTGAAAACGGTTTTCGTCCTGAACGGTCCCAATCTCAACGCGCTCGGCAAGCGCGAGCCGGGCATCTATGGCGGCAAGACGCTTGCCGCGATCGCCGAGGACTGCAAACAGGCCGGCACAGCACTTGGGCTCGAGATCGATTTCCGCCAGTCGAATCACGAGGGCGACCTTGTCGACTGGATCCAGGAAGCCGGCGACAAGGCCGCCGGAATCGTCATCAATCCAGGCGCCTACAGCCACACCTCGATCGCCATCCACGACGCCATCCGCGCCATCGCGCCGCTGCCCGTCGCCGAAGTCCATCTTTCCAACATCCATGCGCGGGAACCATTCCGCCACGTGTCCATGGTCGCGCCGGTTGCCGTCGGCATGATCTGTGGCTTTGGGCCGCTCGGCTACACGCTGGCCCTGCAGGCGCTGGCCGCACGCCTATGACCGGCCAACAAACAGAAGGCTCGAAAATGTCGATAAAGAATACCGGTGTTGACCAGCAGCTGATCCGCGATCTGGCGGGCATACTGAACGACACCAACCTCACCGAAATTGAGGTTGAACTGGGCGACCTGAAGGTGCGTGTTTCGCGGCAGGCCCCGGCCGTGCACGCGATCGCGGCACCGCAGCCGGCCTATGCACCGTCAGCCGCCCAGCCCATTGCCGCGGCAGCCCCGGCAGTGGTCGACGTGGCGAAGAACGCGATCACCTCGCCGATGGTCGGGACCGCCTATCTGGCGCCATCGCCCGACGCGAAGGCGTTCATCGAAGTCGGCCAGAAGGTCAAGGAAGGCCAGACGCTGCTGATCATAGAGGCGATGAAGACGATGAACCAGATTCCTTCGCCGCGCTCCGGCACGGTGACGGCGATCCTGTTCGAGGATGCGACGCCGGTCGAATACGGCATGCCGCTCGTCGTGATCGAGTAGAGCGGGCCGGATGTTCCAGAAGATCCTCATCGCCAATCGCGGCGAAATCGCGCTTCGGGTGCTGCGTGCCTGCAAGGAACTCGGCATCCAGACGGTGGTGGTGCATTCGACCGCCGACGCCGATGCCATGCATGTTCGGCTCGCCGACGAAAGCGTCTGCATCGGGCCACCGCCATCGCGCGACAGCTACCTCAACATCCATCAGATCGTCGCGGCCTGCGAGATCACTGGCGCCGATGCGGTGCATCCGGGCTATGGCTTCCTGTCGGAAAACGCCAAGTTCGCCGACATCCTCGCCGCCCACAACATCACCTTCATCGGCCCGTCCGGCGACCATATCCGCATCATGGGCGACAAGATCGAGGCCAAGCGCACCGCAAAACGGCTCGGCATTCCGGTGGTGCCCGGTTCGGATGGTGCGGTCACCGATGAAAAAGAGGCCAAGCGCATTGCCGGCGAGATCGGCTATCCCGTGATCATCAAGGCGTCGGCCGGCGGCGGCGGACGCGGCATGAAGGTGGCGCATACCGAAGCCGACCTCGAGGTCGCCCTGCAGACGGCGCGCTCGGAGGCCGGTGCCGCCTTTGGCGACGATGCCGTCTACATCGAGAAATACCTGGAGAAGCCGCGCCACATCGAGGTGCAGGTGTTCGGTGACGGTTTTGGCCGCGGCGTGCATTTCGGCGAGCGCGATTGTTCGCTGCAGCGCCGGCACCAGAAGGTCTGGGAAGAGGCGCCCTCGCCGGCCCTCAATGCCGAGGAGCGTGCGCGCATCGGCGGCGTCTGCGCCAGGGCGATCGCCGACCTCGGCTATTCAGGCGCCGGCACGATCGAGTTCCTCTACGAGAATGGCGAGTTCTATTTCATCGAGATGAACACGCGCCTGCAGGTCGAGCATCCGGTGACCGAAGCGATCACCGGCATCGACCTCGTGCACGAGCAGATCCGCGTGGCCTCGGGGGGCGGACTTTCGGTCAAGCAGGAAGACATCAAGTTCAACGGCCACGCCATCGAATGCCGTATAAACGCCGAGGATCCGCGCACCTTCACCCCCTCGCCCGGCACGATCACCCACTTCCATACGCCGGGCGGTCTCGGCATCCGCGTCGATTCCGGCGTCTATTCCGGCTACAAGATCCCGCCCTACTACGACAGCCTGATCGGCAAGCTGATCGTGCATGGGCGCAACCGCGTCGAGTGCATGATGCGGCTGCGCCGCGCGCTGGATGAATTCGTCGTCGACGGCATCAAGACGACGTTGCCGCTGTTTCGCGATCTCGTCGGCAATGCCGACATCGCCAATGGCGACTATGATATCCACTGGCTGGAAAAATATCTGGCCAAGGAAGAGTAGTCCGGGGACGCGATGACCCGCCCCTTCGCGCCCGGCTATCGCATCCCGACCGACCTTTTGCTCAAGGCCTACGCCTCGGGCGTGTTCCCGATGGCCGAAAGTGCCAGCGATCCGGAGGTGTTCTGGGTGCGGCCGGAAACGCGCGGCATCATCCCGCTTGACGGTTTTCACACGCCGAAAAGCCTCAGGAAAACAATCAAGAAGCATCCTTTCGACATCCGTTTCGATTTCGATTTCGAAGCGACGATCGACGGCTGCGCCGAAAGGCGCGAGGAGCGCCGCTCGACCTGGATCAATGCGCCGATCCGCGAAGCCTATGTCCAGTTGCACCGGATAGGGCATTGTCATTCGGTCGAGGCTTGGCGCGAGGACCGGCTGGTCGGCGGCCTCTACGGCGTATCGCTTGGCCGGGTGTTCTTTGGCGAAAGCATGTTCGCCAGGGAGACGGATGCTTCCAAGACCTGCCTTTATTATCTCGTCGAGCGGTTGAAGGCGCGCAACTTCTCTCTGCTTGATACGCAATTCACCACCGAGCACCTCAAGCGCTTCGGCGCGGTCGACGTGCCGCGCGGAAAATACGAGAAAATGCTGGCCGACGCGCTCAAGGGCGAGGCCGTATTCTACCCCTGACGATCGGCCTCTTACTTCCCGGCCGCGGCTTCCAGCGGCGTCTGCGAATGGAACATCATCTTCCAGCCATTGACGCGATGGACGTAGCCGGTACTGACCAGCGCCGCGTAGGGCTCGCCGTTCTCACGCGTAGCATGCGCCTCGTAGGTCAGCATGACGATATCGCTGCCCGGCTCAATTATTCCCTTGAGCTCGATGTCGAGATCGCGCCAACGGTTGGGCTTGGTTGCGGTCTTGGCGAGATCGGCATTGTCCATGGCCTGTGCCATCTGCGGAAACGCCACCAGGCACTCGGTGTYGGCATTGGCCGCGTAGTAGGCCGCGTCACCCGTCCAGAACCCTTTTTCGAGTTCGAGCAATTCCGCCTTGCCGGCGGTGATCCGCTTGCTGTCTGACATCGGAATATCCTCCATGCGCATGAATGCGCGGTCGTCCGTGGTCCAACGCATGGTGGCCACGACGGTTCCAGAGGATCAGTTGGCTTCGGTGGTATCCGGTTCCGTGGTATCCGGTTCCGTGATAGCCGGCTCCGTGGCATCGGGCTGTACCACGTCCGGAGTGGCGGCAGGCTTCGGCTTGGCCGCGGCAGACTTCGACGCGTCGGCTTTGGTCGCGTCAGCCTTGGCGGCGTCGGGCGCCGGCACATCCGACTTCTGCTTGCATTCCTTTAGCCAGACGTCATAGACGGCATGTTCGACGGCGTTGAGGCCAGGGCTTTCGGCAAACATCCAGCCGGTGAAGATGCGGCGGATCTTTCGGTCGAGCGTGATCTCGTCGACTTCGACGAAGGAATCGGTCTTTGGCTCTTCGGTCTGTGGCCGCGAATAGCAGACGCGCGGCGTGACCTGCAAAGCACCGAACTGCACTGTCTCGTCGATATAGACATCGAAGGTGATGATGCGGCCGGTGATCTTGTCGATGCCGGCAAACTCGGCGATGGGATTGGTGACCCGGTCCGATCCAGCGGGCGCCGCCGGCGCCGGTGCAGCGGGTGCCGGTTCAGGCGAAGCGGCAAAGGCCGCGGTGCTGACGGCAAGACTGGCGACTAGCGTCAGGCCGCCGGTCGATATTCGGTTGAAAAAGCTCATCTAGGGGTACCGGTGGTTCGCGCCCGGGTGATTCTGTGGATCGCCAAGGCTAGTCGCCGTTTTCTGATCAGCAAGCAGCTAAACACCAATTGTGGCGATAAAGGACCGGCCTGCACCTTGCGCCATTACAAGCCGGGGACCGTTACGACCCCGGTGTCCAAGCGTCATAGTCACCCGTGACCTGCGGGCGATGCTGATTGGTCAACACCGAGCCTTTCGGGCGGTAGGCCGCCGGGGTGCCGGTCAGATTGGGCTGATGCGGCTTCTGCCAGTCGCGGGGCTTGTAGGTCTCGCTGGCGGGCGCGACATCGACACGGTGATGCATCCAGCCATGCCAGCCGGGCGGTATCGCGGAGGCTTCCGAATAATTCCGGTAGATGACCCAGCGGCGCGTGCGGCCCTCCGAATCGATGCCGCCTTCGTAGTAGACATTGCCTGTCTCGTCCTGGCCGACCTTCTTGCCGTGCCGCCAGGTGTGCAGGCGCGTTCCCAGCGTCTGGCTGTTCCACCAGGTGAAAAACTGCGTAAGGAAAGTCTTCATCTCAGAACCCTCGCGCCGGCAGCGCCCGTTTCCTGCTTATGGCGTCAGGCCTTCGGGAAGGCAAGGGTTTTGCCGCAAGGTGCGCGCAAATGGCTTGCCGGAAACCCGACACAAGCCCGTGATCCCCTCGACCGCAAGATGCACGCTTGCCAAGCCATTGCGGTCTTTCTAAAGCTTTGCGCGCCCAGCCGGTATCCAACCCGCTGCAGGCTGACGGAGGTGACGATTGGCCACGGAAATGCCGACCACCGACATTCGCATCAGCGCAAACGCGATTCGGCGCCGCAAGGGCGGCACACCGATTGTCTGCCTCACCGCTTACACCTATCCCATCGCCCGCCTGCTCGACGACCATGTCGACCTGCTCCTGGTCGGCGACAGCGTCGCCATGGTGCTGCACGGCCACGAGACGACGCTAGGCGCCTCGCTTGAGATGATGATCGCGCACGGGCAAGCGGTGATGCGCGGCGCGGCAAAGGCCTGCGTCGTCGTCGACATGCCGGCCGGCACCTATGAGGATTCGACGGCGCTAGCCGTTGCATCGGCGCGGCGGATGATCGACGAAACCGGCTGCCAGGCGGTGAAACTCGAAGGCGGCGTCGACATGGCCAGGCAGATCGCCGCGATCGTCTCTGCCGGCATTCCGGTGATGGGACATATCGGCCTGCAGCCGCAATCTGTCGAGAAAGACGGCGGCTACAAGATCAAGGGCCGCACCGAGGAGGCCGTCGCGGCCTTGGTTCGCGACGCACTCGCGGTCGAAAGCGCCGGTGCGTTCTCGGTGGTCATCGAAGGCACGGTCGAGACCGTCGCCGCCGACATCACCCGCCGCATCGCCATTCCAACCATCGGCATCGGCGCCAGCAGCGACTGCGACGGCCAGATCCTGGTCATCGACGACATGGTCGGGCTGACCGTCGACCGCGTGCCGAAATTCGTCAAGGAATATGCCGACCTGCGCAGCGTCATCTCACACGCCGCCGAACGCTACGCTGCGGAGGTGCGAAGCCGGACATTTCCCGGCCCCGGCCACGTCTTTTCGGCGACAAAGCACGGGGATGACGCATGAGCCGGCTTGTCATCGTCGACAGCGTTGCCGCACTGCGCGCGCAGCTCCGCGACTGGCGGCGCGACGGCCTTCGTATCGCCATGGTGCCGACCATGGGCGCATTGCATGACGGGCACATCTCGCTGGTCAGGATCGCACTCGAAAGGGCCGATCGCTGTGTCGTGTCGATCTTCGTCAATCCGACGCAGTTCGCGCCGACGGAAGACCTCGACAAGTACCCGCGCCAGCTCGCCCACGACCTCGATCGGCTGAAAGCGGCCAAGGCCGACCTTGCCTTCACACCGACGGTTGGCGAGATGTATCCCGCCGGCTTTGCTACCAGGATCTCGGTCGGCGGCCCCTCCGCCGGGCTCGAATCGGACTTTCGGCCAACGTTTTTCGACGGTGTCGCCACCGTCGTGGCAAAGCTCTTCCTGCAGGCAACGCCTGACTGCGCGATCTTCGGCGAGAAGGACTACCAGCAACTTTGCGTCGTCAGGCAGCTCTGCCGCGACCTCGACCTGCCGGTCGAGATCATCGGTGCACCGACGATCCGCGACGCACAAGGTCTCGCCATGTCGTCACGCAATGCCTATCTTGATGAAGCCGAACTCAAGATCGCCCGCCAACTCAATGCGATATTACGCGACACGGCGGTGGCTTTGACGGCAGGTGCCGACCAAAACGACGCAACCGCGGAGGCTAGCCGTGCCCTGGTCGCAGCCGGCTTCCGCAAGGTCGACTACGTCGAGGCCCGTGAAAGCCTGACGCTCGCGCCATGGCGTCGCGACCGTGAAGGACGCGTGCTTGCGGCCGCCTGGCTCGGCAAGACGAGGCTGATCGACAATGTGGACGTTCGCTCCACCTAGCGCCGCGGGTAGCTGCCGCGCGCCTACCTCTCTCCCATTCGTCCGCTGGGCCTGACGAACAGTTGCCCCACAAAGATCCCAACAATTCCGGCTGATGCTTTCACGAGTGCATCGGCAAACCGCGCGTGGCGACCAGGATCAATGATCTGAAGCAGTTCCAGGACGCCGGCGGTCACAATCACGAAAATCGCAGCTTGATACAGGCGGTTGGGGAAGCCGAGCGCCAGGACGAAGCCCAAGAGCACATAAGCCAAGGCGCGCTCAACATTCGCCTCGGCTATGTGTGGCCGCATCTGGATCGGCGACAGGGTTGAGAAAATGATGATGGCGAGCAGCACCAGCGCTGCAATGCGGGACAGTTTGGTCATGTTCCTGCATATCCGTCGTGAGCCGGCGCAGCAAACGCCGAGATGACGCATGGCCGTATGCGGAACCGATGACGGCCAGCAATGCCGGTGGAGCGTGATGTCAGCGCAGGTCGCCCCGGCTCCCGCGCCGGAGCCATGCCCCCAAACCTGCGAAGATCGCGAACCATCTGATCGCCGCCTATTCCTCGGTCGGCATGTGCAGATACATCGACTGGATGCCGACCCGGCCCGGCCCGGTGAAGCGGTTGACGATGAAATTCATGTTGGCGCCGAAGAAGCCGCTCGACAGGCGATCGATCTTGGTCTCCATCCTGACCGAGACATCCTTGAACAGCCAGCCGCCGGGCTCGATGTCGATGGTTTCGCCGGCGGCGAGCGTTTTCTCGAAGACGTTGCCGTAGCCGTGCAGCCAGACGATGCCATCGCCGGCATCGCCGCGAAAGCGATCGATGAAGAAGCCGCTCTGGCCAAACAGCATCGTCGCCAGGCCGCGCACGCGCTCGAAAGTGTACTCGACATTGCCGGTGGCGGCGAGAAACTGGTGCTCGCGCACCTGGATCTCCTCGCCACGCCTGAGATGGATCGGCACGATATGGCCGGGCCCATCGCGGCTGAAGGCAATGATCCCTGCTCCGGACGCTTCGGTGACGAAGATCTGCATGCCGGCCATCATGCGCTTCAGCGCACCCTTCAGCGATTTCAGGCCGATGTTGATGGTCGAGTTCTTCCACAGCAGGATGTGATGCTCGAAATAGACCGGCATGCGCGTCACATCGACCGAAAGCACGGGCACCAGTTCGCCGGCGATATGATAGGTGACGCCGCCAAAGGTTTCGTCCGACACCTGTGTCGGCATCAGTTCCGGTAAGCTCGGCATGAAAATCCCCCCAACGCCGCCCAACACAAGCGTCCGTCTGTTCCGGCTTCCAGCAGGGTCAGCTGAAGGAGCTTTGCTGCGGGACTTTCAAGCCGTCAAACGAAAATAGGGCTTTGTCGTGGTGCTCGCGCGAAGGTGATCGAGATACGCCGGCAGATACGTCAGCCAGCAAGAGTCTTGATGTAGACGAGCGTCGGATGCCCCAAGGCACCTGCTTGTTCGCCGACATCGGCGGATCGCAAGAAGCCGTTTGCCTCGTAGAAGGCGATGGCTCGGATGTTCTGTTCCTCCACCTCCAGACGGATGGCGCGGGCCTCTGGGAAGCTTTCGATGACCTCATCGAGCAGCATGCCGCCGATGCCTCGCCCCTGCAGGCCGGGCAGCACGTAGAGCTGCTTGAGCATGATCATTTCGGCGCCTTCGGCAAAAGCCATGCCGCCGATCCGCTTGCCGTCATCGGCCACCAGGAATTCCGAGTTCGGCCGCGTCAACCGCGACCGCAGCGAGGAAATCGAGTGCCAGTCGTCGGTGATCTCGGTCACCTTGGCAGCGCCGTAGATTGCGTCATAGGTCGCATGCCAGGTTTCGACCAGCAGCGCACGCACTGCGGCAAGGTCGCGTTCCCCGGCGGTGCGAACGAACATGGTTCTCCCCCCTATGTTGCGACCGGCTTGCGCCGGAAGTCGACCACGGCAAGCAGCACCACCCAGACGAGAAGCACCATGCTGCCCGGCATGTTGGCCGCCATGGCGGTGCCGGAGAAACCGGTTGCAGCGGTCGCGGATCCACCGACCAGAACACCCACGGCGCCGACGCCGCCGAGCAACGACAGCCACAATGGACAGCGCTTGGCCTGGCGCAGGGCGACATTGGCAAGCAGAACCGTCAAGCCAAGCAGCATGGCGCTGATCGCGGCAAAACCCACTTCGATCTGGCGTACGGCGAAGGCGGCGCTGAACAGCGATGGCTTTGTCGCCGCATCGGCGGCGGCCCATGCATTGACCACCGCTTTCAGCGCAATGCCGTCGACGGCCTGCAGGGCAGCTGCCGCCGCCAGCGACGCCGCGCCGAATAGGATCGTCAGAAGAGCCCAGCCGCGTGGCGGCCCGTCCGACAGACGGCCAAGGATCAGCACCAGGCCTGCAACCATCGACAGGACGCCGGCAAGCTGTGCCATGTGGCTGAACAACCAGATGTGGTCGGCGGCATATTCACCGAAGGCGGCAAGCGCGTCATTCGGGTCTTCATGCATCGGATGCAGCGACGTGCCGACAAAAAGCAGCACGGCGCCGGCAATCAAAAGGGCCGACGAGACGCTAGCCGGGTTGCCGGGCTTCGCGTCTCCGCTCATTGATCCGCGATGCCGAGCTTGGCCTTGACGAGGTCGTTGACGGCTTGCGGGTTGGCCTTGCCGCCGGTCGCCTTCATCACCTGGCCGACGAACCAGCCGGCCATGCTCGGCTTGGCGCGGGCCTGTTCGACCTTGTCGGGGTTGGCGGCGATCACCTCATCCACGGCCTTCTCGATGGCGCCGGTGTCGGTGACCTGCTTCATGCCACGGCTTTCGACCAGCTGGCGCGGATCGCCACCCTCGGTCCAGACGATCTCGAACAGGTCCTTGGCGATCTTGCCGGAAATGGTGCCATCCTTGATCAGATCGATGACCGCGCCGAGTTGGTCGGGCGAAACCGGAGCGTTTTCAATATCCTTGCCAGCCTTGTTCAATTGCCCGAGCAGGTCGTTGATGACCCAGTTGGCGGCAAGCTTGCCGTCGCGGCCGGCGGCCACCTTCTCGAAATAGTCGGCAATCGGCTTTTCCGAGACCAGGATCGACGCATCATAGGTCGACAGGCCGAGCGAAGCGATCAGCCGCGCCTTCTTGTCGTCCGGCAATTCCGGCAATTTCCCAGCCAGCGCGTCGACATAGGCCTGATCGAACTCCAGCGGCAAAAGGTCGGGATCGGGGAAATAGCGGTAGTCGTGCGCCTCTTCCTTGGTGCGCATCGAGCGCGTCTCGCCCTTGACGGCGTCGAACAGCCGCGTTTCCTGGTCGATCTTGCCGCCATCCTCGAGAATAGCGATCTGCCGGCGTGCCTCATAATCGATGGCCTGGCCGATGAAGCGGATCGAGTTGACGTTCTTGATCTCGCAGCGTGTGCCGAACTCGCCGCCCGGCTTGCGCACAGAAACGTTGACGTCGGCGCGCATCGAGCCTTCATCCATGTTGCCGTCGCAGGTGCCGAGATAGCGCACGATGGTCCGCAGCTTGGTGACATAGGCCTTGGCTTCATCGGCCGAGCGCATGTCCGGCTTGGAGACGATCTCCATCAGCGCCACGCCGGAGCGGTTGAGGTCGACATAGGACATGGTCGGATGCTGGTCGTGCATCGACTTGCCGGCATCCTGCTCCAGGTGCAGGCGCTCGATGCCGACCTCGATGTCCTCGAACTCGCCCTGGCGGTCCGGACCGACCGAGACGGTCACCGTGCCCTCGCCCACGATCGGCTGCTTGAACTGTGAGATCTGATAGCCCTGTGGCAGGTCCGGATAGAAATAGTTCTTCCGGTCGAAGACGGACTTGTGGTTGATCTGCGCCTTCAGGCCAAGGCCGGTGCGGATCGCCTGCTTGACGCATTCCTCGTTGATGACAGGCAGCATGCCCGGCATGGCCGCATCGACGAGGCTGACATTGGCATTGGGCGCTGCACCGAAGGCGGTCGAGGCGCCGGAAAATAGCTTTGCCTCCGAGGTGATCTGAGCGTGGACCTCGAGCCCGATGATGATCTCCCAGTCGCCAGTGGCGCCGGGGATCAGGCGTTTTGCATCGGGGGTACGGGTGTCGATGAGGGTCATGATGGCCTGCGACTTGCGGTGACTGAACTCACATTTGAACGTGAATTTCACGTCGAACGTGGAAGTCATTCGCTAGTGCAAACCGCCAAAAGAGACAAGCGTAAAGCCACAACCTGGCCTTTTCAGCCGCCTCGAACCCGACCGGGATCGACCACAGCCAGACCGCGGCTCCGCCGGTCGGTTCGCCGGCCGGCGGTTTCCGTTCACCGCTCAAGCGGTGGCGATGTAGGCCCTGATCTCGTCGGCCTCGCGCTCGACGTCCTCGATGCGGCGCTTGACCACGTCGCCGATGGACACGATGCCATCGAGCATACCGTCCTTTTCCACCGGCAGATGGCGGAAGCGGCCCTTGGTCATGATCTCCATCACCTCGTTGACGGTGTGGTTCTCATTGCAGATCTTCACCTTCGGCGTCATCGCCGAGCGCACGGCGATATCGAGCGCGGCTCCACCTTCCCTGGCGACCACCCGCACGATGTCGCGCTCCGAAAGAATGCCGACGATCTTGCGATCGCCATTGGTGATGACCAGCGCGCCAATCTTGTGTTCGGCCAGGATGCGGATGGCTTCGCTCAGCTTTTCGTTCGGCCCGAGCGTCAACACGTCATGGCCTTTCTTCTCGAGAATTGCCTTAACCGTCATGGCGTCCTCCTCCTCTGCTTTGCCTGCCGGTTCCTGCCCTGACCGGCTTCACATAAGAGTGAACATGGTGCGCCGTCATCGGTTGCATTTCAAGTGCGGCGGTCGGTGGTGTCCCATTCAGGCGCCTGCCATGGTCGGTCGAACCAGCGCAGGCCGAAGAAGCCGGCGACAAAGCCGCCAATATGGGCCTCCCAGGCGATCTGGCCGTCAATTCCGGGGGCAAAGCCGAGAAGGCCAGTGGCTAGGTTGATGATCATCCACACGGCAAGGAAGATCACGACGCCGCGCGAGCGCAGGACGATGGCGATTGGCAGCACGGGGCCGGCGAAGGCAGCCTTGCCGGCCGACGAGCGCTGGGTGTGGAAACCGAAACGCGCGGCAGCGCCCATCATGCCGGAAATAGCGCCCGATGCCCCGACCAGCGGCGCTTCTCCGTACGGATGCATGGCCCAGAAAAGCGCAACCGAAGCCAGCCCGGTCACCGCAAAGAACAGCGCGAACCGAAGCGGCCCCAGGCGATTTGCCAATGGCGAACCGAAAGCGGCGAGCCAGACCATGTTGATGGCAATATGGGCAAAGCTGCCATGCAGGAAGGCGTAGGTGAACGGGCGAGTGAAAAGGAACCAGTCGAAGCCGTATTTGCCGGTGTAGAGAACAGGGATGAAGGCCCCGTCGTAGAGCAGCGTCAGTTGCTGTTCCTGGGTTAGCACGTACTGCTGCAACAGGTAGACGACCGCGCATATGCCCATCACCGCCAGGACGACAGGTGGCAGATTGAACACCGGCTCTCGCCGTTGTTCGGCTCCATCCTCGATCGGCTCGATTTCCGAGGGGCCTTCCGGTTCGCTCATATGAAATTGCACTCAAGCAGGGATTCGGGTTCGAGCATCTAGATCACCCCCGAACGAACCGCAAACGGCGAATCGCCTCATCGCGAATCAAAAAAAAGCCGCTCAAGGTTTCCCTTGAACGGCCGGTCGAGCCCCCTGCTCCCCCTAAAACTCTTAACTGAAGTGCTGCCGATCGTCGCGAAACGACCGCTTCTGGAGTGGTTTTTGTGTGCCATAGGGGCCGCCTCGCTGCAACGTCAACCAGTTGTTAACCTTAACGGCCCCGACCCGTGAACAAGTGTTAACGACGCTGGCACGCTTCCTGCTCCGCAACGCATGTAGGTCATCGGAGGGCGCCCTTTCTGTTCACCGATGGGACATCAGACGACAGATTGCGCGGAGCAGAATAGCATGAACCAGAACGGATCGATCACGCTGTTCCAATATTGGAACCGCCTGCGTGACGGACGCCCCGCCCCGAAGCGTTCGGAGGTCGAGCCGGCCGACATCAAGTCGCTGCTGGCCGATACGTTCATCCTGGAAAGGGACACGCGCGGACAAGCCGTCTTCCGGCTCGCCGGCACCAGGCTTTGCGCCTATTATGGCCGTGAGCTCAAGGGGTTTTCCTTTCCGTCGCTGTGGCGCGAGAAGGATCAGCGGCTCGTCTCGAGGCTGATCCATGGCGTCTTCGACCAGAAGTCGGTCGTGCTCATCGCCTTCGAGGGTTTCAGCCGCAACGGCCGTACCAACAAGTTCGAACTGCTCGCCTTGCCGCTTGACGGCGGTGTTGAAAATCCGCGCTGCCTGGGCGTGATAAGCGCCGTGGAGAAGCCCTTCTGGCTGGGTGCCGATCCGATCACCGACGCGTTGATCGATTCGATTCGCGTCATCGATCCGGAGAAGGAACTCCTCAACAACCGTCCGGCGATCGATGTTCCTTCGCTCGTTCCCGACGAACTCGCGACACCCGAGACGATATCAGCGTTAGGCCGCGCGCGCCGCATCCGCCATCTCGTCGTCTTCGATGGCGGACGCGAGGAATAGGGGCCAAATCTCGCCGCAACGGGGCCTGCTTTTCCCCTTTGTTAACCCTTATTGTTGTACTTCTCCGATGAAGTTCCTCGCATCGACGCGCGGGATGCCAAACGAGGTGTGGCAGTCATGAGGTCAGCGGCGGTCGACTATGCGCCGTCCCAAGCTGAAAGGCGTAACTTTCAGCGCGTCCGGGTCAAGATTTACGGGCGCTTCATGCTGGAAGACCGCACCGAACACCCCTGCCAGGTCGTCGACATGTCACCGGGCAATGTAGCGCTTCGCACCGAACGCATTGGCATGCCGGGCGAAAAAGTCATCGCTTATATCGACCATATCGGCCGCATCGAAGGTGTCGTTACGCGCACCTTGCAGGACGGTTTCGCGATGACCGTCATCGCGTCCGACCGCAAGAAGGACAAGCTTGCCGCGCAGTTGACGTGGCTTGCCAACAAGCACGAACTCGACCTGCCGGAAGACCGCCGGCACGAGCGTGTCGCGCCGCGCAACCCGACCAGCGTGCTGCAGCTCACCGACGGGCGCCAGTACCAGTGCCGTATCATCGACCTGTCGCTTTCCGGCGCCGCGATCGAGATCGACGTCAAGCCGGCGATCGGCGTCCAGGTCATGCTCGGCACGATGCGCGGGCAGATCGTCCGCCATTTCGAGGACGGCGTCGCCATCGAATTCGCCGTCATCCAGCGTCCCGAAACGCTCGATTCCGAATTCAACACCCCGCGCGCCTGACAAGGCCGACACAAGCACTCCAGGAAACCGGCCTTTGCGGCCGGTTTTTTTATTTTTCATGCCCGGACGGAGAAGCTTCGACAGTCCGCGACCGTTCCCTGCAGGGCCAGCATGACAAGAGGCTCACCGACCGCCCCGTCGCAAAACTCCAAAAAATTCAATACTCAAGTGATTCAAATTTTACGCTTATTCTACTGAGGTTTTACTCAATATCTACTTCGCACTTTTGCCCCAAATAAATCCACATGTGGCAATGTCTCCTTCGAACGGGGAGACTACCGGAATGAAGAAGACGAGGGGCAAGCTGTTGCTGGCGGCAATGGCGATGCAGCTTACCGCTTGGGGATCAGCATATGCCGCGGGACCGGCCTATATGCACACCGGCGGACGCACCACGCAGCCTGTTGGCCATTATGAATTCTGCCAGCGCATACCTGGCGAATGCAGCGAACGGACGCCCAAGGGCCCACCGGTCGAACTGACGCGCAAATTGTGGGCGACGATCGTCAGCATCAACAATTCGGTCAACACGAGGGTCAAGCCGCGCACCGACATGGAAAATTACGGTGCCGAGGAATACTGGGCCTATCCCGACAATGGCTATGGCGATTGCGAAGACTACGCGCTGGAAAAGCGCCGCGAATTGATGAATGCGGGCGTGCCGGCCGGAAATCTGCTGATGACTGTCGCGCGCCAGCCGAACGGCGACGGCCACGCGGTGCTGACCGTGCGCACCAGCCTTGGGGAATTCATCCTCGACAATCTGGAAACCAAGGTGCTCGCCTGGACGGACACGGACTACACCTATCTCAAGCGCCAGTCAGACCAGAATTCCGGTGTTTGGGTGACGATCAACGATGGCCGTTCAGACGCGGTCGCCAGCGTCCGCTAATGCATGTCGCTCAAAAGCGGCCCCGGTTTTGAGATAACGACATGCATAAACTAGAGGTCAAGCGCGTCGCATGAAGGCGACCGCTTCAGGAGAAACCCGGTCGAGTCCCCACCCTCCCCGTCCCCAACGACCGGGTCAAAGGAGCCGGCCCCGTCCCCGGGCCGGCTCCGCCATTTCTGGGATAATCTTTTGAWACCCCGATAAAGGCACAATTCCAACAGCTTAGATTTCGATTTGCGGCTTACTTCTGCTACAACGGCAGAGTAGTGAACCGCGGTTGGTGATGAGTTTCACCAGCTACAGTTCGAAACTCGAGAGTGCGTCAGCCCAGGAAGTGTCGCATGCCGACCGAACCCCGATCACCGCGCCTTGCGGTTCTTATCGACGCCGACAACGCTTCGGCCAAGATTGTCGACGGCCTGTTCGAGGAGATCGCGAAGATTGGCGAAGCCAGCGTCCGCCGCATCTACGGTGACTTTTCAAACGTCCGGTCGAAGGGATGGGCTGATGTCTTGTCAAAGCATGCGATTATCCCGCAGCAGCAGTTCGCTAACACCATCGGGAAAAACGCGTCCGATATCACACTGGTGATCGACGCCATGGACCTGCTTCACAGCGGTCGTTTCGACGGTTTCTGCCTGGTCTCTTCCGACAGTGATTTCACCCGGCTTGCTGCGCGCATACGCGAACAAGGCGTCGACGTGTTCGGGTTTGGGGAGCAGAAAACTCCAGAAAGTTTCCGGCAAGCATGTCGGCGTTTCGTCTATACCGAAAATCTTCTGCGCGGCACCGCAAACACTCACGATAGTGCGCCCGCAGCCAAGCCGCTTCAAGTGCCCAGTGCCGCGATTCCCATGCTCAAGAAGGTCATCGGCCAGATGGAAGGCGAGGATGGTTGGGTACACCTCGGAAACTTCGGACACCGGCTATCAAACCTGTTTTCAGATTTTGATCCCCGCAGCTACGGTTTCAGCAAACTGAGCGATCTGGTGAGGAACACAGACGCATTTGAAATCGAAGTCCAGGGCGGAGCCATGCGAATACGGACCAAGCCTACGGCTGGGAAGAAGGTAAAAAACAAAACCGCTTAGCGATGCCTAGAGGGTCATAGGTCCCATCGACCCGCCAATCGCGCCAGAACATCAAGGCTGCCTTTCCACGGGCAGGAGATCGAGGCACTATAGGCCGTTGGTTTCGCCTTCTGGATCACAGCGATGTTGGAAATCCCGGAAGATCGATGCGAGCGCCATCGCCTGTTCAAGGCGATCGACGATGCCTTCAAGGCCGGCGATTTCGAGGGCCTCGGCGTGGCCTTGGGCGGCTCGCCCTGCTGGTTCGACGAGCGCATGCCGTTCGAACTCGGCCTCGGGCACCCGCTGGAATATGCGATCTATTGGAGTCCCTTAGGATTCATCTCGACTTTGCTGGATGCAGGCTCGGATCCGAATTATCAGGATCACGGTGGATTTCCGGCAATCATTGCGGCGCTATCCACCGACCGGGTCGACAGGCTGGAAATCGTGCGGGTGCTGATCGAGGGTGGCGCCGATCCCAATATGCGGGGCGTGAACGACTGGACGCCGCTTCACTATTCGGTGGCCGTCCGGAGCGTCGAGGCGATCGGCCTGCTTTTGGCGGCAGGCGCCGACCCCGCGCTCGAAACCCGCATCGATGACTACAGGACAGCCGCCGAGGAAGCCGACATTGCCGRCTTTGAGGCTGGCGCTTCCCTGCTGCGCGATGCGATGGCCAGGCGCAGTTCCAACCGACGGTGAGTTGGGGCGCGATGAAACCATCGGCGAGCGAGGTCTCACCTCAAACCTTCTTCAATCCCGCCTTGAAGCGCTTGCCATTGGCGACGTAGTGCGCGGCCGAGCCGCGCAGTCTGGAAACGGCCGCCTCGTCCAGCACCCTCACCGCCTTGGCCGGCGAGCCGACGATCAGTGAATTGTCAGGGAATTCCTTTCCCTCTGTGACCAGCGCGCCGGCGCCAACCAGCGAGTTCCTGCCGATCCTCGCGCCGTTCAGCACGATGGCGCCCATGCCGACCAGGCTGTTGTCGCCGATCGTGCAGCCGTGCAGCAAGGCGCGGTGGCCGATGGTGCAGCCTTGCCCGATGGTCAGCGGGAAGCCCGGATCGGTGTGCATCACCGTGTGTTCCTGCACATTGGTGTCGGCACCGATGACGATCGGCTCATTGTCGCCGCGGATGACGGCGCCGAACCAGAAGCCGGCATTGCGGCCGACGCGCACGTCGCCGATCAGCGTCGCGTCGGGCGCGATCCAGTTTGAGTCCGCATCCGTGAAGCTCGGTTCCGTTCCATCGATCGCGTAAAGCGGCATTTTCGGTCTCCGAATCGTCTCAGCCTGGAAGGCTGGAGCCTAGGAGACCGATCGTCCAGGAGGCAATGGCAAGCACGACGACGCCCAGCGCCAAAGACCAGGCGATGGCCGTGCAGCCGCAGGACATCAGCGCCAAGGTCGAAATGCGGCGCTCACGCCGGGCATCGAGGGCGTCGTTGACCAACATGAAGGGGCCCGCACAAGCGGTGGCGAGCAGCGAGCGCAGCAGATGCGACGGCGACACATAGGGCTCTGTGAAAGCGACCTTGCGGCCCGACACCAGTTCCATCATCGATCCAGCCAGCCCGCAAGCTGTCATCCCGACGACAAAAGCGAATACGGTGAGTTCCAGCGTGCCCATCTTTACGTTCCATTTACCATGAAATTGCACAGTCGTTCCATGAAGGCTGCAAGAGCCGTGCCGCGCGATGTGTGCCGCCCGAGGACACCCAAGGGCGGACGGCCGATATCTAAGGACTGAGATGAAGCAGGCAGCGATCAGCGACGGCCCCCAACTCACCGTGGTCGATTCCGTCTTGATGAAGCGGGTGTTCTACGCATTCGCGGCGCTGGCGCTGCTGTCGGTAGCGATCAGCCTTGCCGGCAAATGGTTCGGCCATTCGATCGCCATGGCCGGATACACCGATGACGCAACGATCCATCAGGTGGTGATCGGCAACAATGTCATCGCCGTGCCGGCCAACGTGATCCGTTTCGCCCAGGCCCGGCGCGACGGCATTGCCTCGCGGCTCGACCTCTATCTGCGCTATCCCCAGATGGACGGCTACAGCGAGCCGGCGCGCGACGATTTCAATCACATGGGAGCGAGCAGGAGCATCATCTTCCTGTCCTTCGAACAGCAGATGATGTCGCGCGACATGAGCGGCCGCTTCGCGCCGATCTACAGTGCGTTGATCATCCAACCCGGCATTGCTGGCCCCGGCGGCACGACGGTGTACGGCTTCAACGAGAAATCAGGGTACCTGAACGAGGTGCTGGTTGTCGGCAAGCGCCCTGGCAAGGACCCGTTCGTGGCCCGCTGCCTGAGCGGGCCGAGTGCCGAGGAATCGCTGGCGCCCTGCGAGCGCGACATCCAGGTTGGCGACGAGCTCAGCCTCACCTATCGCTTCCCCAGGGAGTTCCTGGGTGACTGGCAGGCGCTCGATGCGGCAATCGCCGGCCAAGCCGCGCGCTTCCTGAAAAAAGGACATTAGGAGGGGAAATCGGGCTGGCCGGCCGCATTCGAAGCGGAGCCGGCCGAGCGCAGGATTACTGGCTCAGGCCAGGTCGATGTCGAGGATCGCCATCGAAAAATTGTAGTCGCCGTCGTCCTCGTCCTTGAAGACGATGCCGAGGAACTCGTTGCCGACATAGACCTCGGCCGAATCTTCCTTGCGCGGCCGTGCCTTGACCTCGAGCTTGGGGTTCTGGAAGACGCGCTTGAAATAGGCGTCCAGCTTTCTGATTTCGTCGGGCTTCAACAGTCTTCTCCGATCATCGGGCTTGCTCGTTCGAACGCGCTTCTGGCACGTCGACAATGGCGATGTAAAGGCAAGCGGCCCGATAACACGGGAACAATCGCCCGCTCCTTCCCACGGCCGGCACCCGGCCGCAGGCAGCGGGCAGATGAAAATCAGATGTCGAAGCTGACGACCTGATCCATCGTCTGCGACGGCAGAAGCTGGTCCATCTGGCGCGACGGCTGATCGCAGCCCGTCTCGCCGACAACGCGGGCCGGCACGCCGGCAACCGTCTTGTTGTGCGGTACAGGCGACAGCACCACCGAGCCTGCCGCGATCTTCGAGCAATGGCCGATTTCGATGTTGCCCAGGATCTTGGCGCCGGCGCCGATCAACACGCCGTAGCGGATCTTGGGGTGACGGTCGCCGCCGGCCTTGCCGGTGCCGCCCAGCGTCACGCCATGCAGGATCGACACATCATCCTCGATGACCGCGGTCTCGCCGACGACGAGGCCGGTGGCATGGTCGATGAAGATGCCCTTGCCGATGCGGGCGGCCGGGTTGATGTCGGTCTGGAAGACCGAGGACGAACGGCTCTGCAGATAGAGCGCGAAATCCTTACGGCCCTGCTTCCACAGCCAATGCGCCAGCCGATGGGTCTGGATGGCGTGAAAGCCCTTGAAATAGAGCACCGGCATGATGAAGCGGTCGCAGGCCGGATCGCGGTCGTAATAGGCCTGGATGTCGACACGCACGGTCGTCGGCCAGTCCTTGTCGTCGGCCAGCATCGACTTGAAGGTTTGGCGGATGAGATCGGAGCCGATGTCCTGATGGTCGAGCCGCTCGGCCAGCCGATGGATGACCGCCTCTTCCAGGCTGTCCTGGTTGAGGATGGTGGAATAGAGGAACGCGGCAAGCAGCGGGTCGCGGTTGACCGCCTCCATCGCCTCGTCGCGGATCGAGCGCCAGATCGGATCGACCGGCTGCAATGCGCTCTGTCGGGAAATGCTGATGCTGTTCATCGCCGTCTCGTCCTGCGTCTGCCGGCCTGGCCTGTTGTGTCTGCCTGTTGTCCGGCCGCACATATAAGCCAGATCATAGCACGATTGAACTCAATTTTCCTTAGTGCAATGTCAAATGGATTTGGTTCGCGGGAATTCAAGCGGCCATGGAAAACGAACCCTTGATCGACGACGGGCCGAACAAGCGACCCTTCCGCGCTTGGCCGGGCGCAAAGCATGGCGATCAGATGGCCTGCGAGCCCAAGTGAACCGCGACATCGATGGCGCCGCGCTACCATGGCCGCTGGTCACGTCGGCAGCGGCTTGCCGGCCTGTTCGGCCACCATGTATTCGGCATACCAGTCGGGCCAGTTTTCATCGCGCTGTCCGCCGGTCCGCGTCTCGTGCCCGCCATGMGCGGCCGCCGCACGCCGCAGCGCGGCGGCAAGTTCGGTCGATGAGGTGAATGTCGTGTCGTGCGCATCCACGCGCCCAGGCAATCGCTGGGTGATCTCCTGCAGCAGCCAGCTGTTGCCGTCCGGGTCGCTGAACGAGGCAAAGGAGGAATAGCTGCGCCCCTCCGGATCTCTGCCGCTGATCGGCGGCTGCCCGGGCGCCGCACGGTGAAACACTTCGCTCGCATCGACCCCGCGCGCCACCAGTTCGGCACGTGCCGCCACGATATCGGACACCACGAGATAAAGTCCCTTTGCAGAGCCTGGCGCGGCGGTCGTGAGACCCTTGCCAAAATGGATCGAGCATGGCGAACCCGGGGGCGTGAACTGTATGACCCGAAACGCATCGCCAACGATGAAGTCGGCGTCCAGCCTCCAGCCCAGGCCACCATAGAAACGCTTGGCCCGATCGGCATCCGAAACGGAAATGATGACGGCCTCCAGCTTCATGTCGATAGTCCCCGGTCTCGGGGTCTCGGTTGCGGTGGTCATGTCAGGCTCCTTGGGTTTGAGTGCTTTGAAAATGACAACATGCGTCCGAGCGAGTGACCGTGTGGATCCTGCTCATGCCAAGCAGCTTCCCGCCATCATGCGAATTGGTCAATCGGCTGCGGCACCATGACTCCCCCGACGCCTTCTGCTAGGCCGTGTTTTGGCCCAGGATGCCGGGAGTATTTCATCGGGTGGATAGTGACGTCGTTTCTGGAAAACGAACCCTTGATCGACGACGCGCTGAAAAGTGAGCTTTCGGCGCTCTACGCCGCGCAAGACCGTCACTATCACAACCTTGCCCATATCGAGGCGATGCTGGCGCTCGCAGGCGGCTATCGAGGGTTGCTCGGCGATCCCGAAGCCGTCGAAGCGGCGATCTGGTTCCACGATGCCATTTATGACAGCAAGGCCAAGGACAATGAGATCCAAAGTGCCGCCCTTGCCGAGAAGAAGCTCGCGGGCCGCGCTGAAGCCGGGCGCCTCGACCGCATCTCGGCGATGATCGTCGCTACAGCCACCCACCAACTGCCGTTGTTTGACGACCCGACGGCAGTACGGGACGCCAGCCTTTTCCTCGACATGGATCTGTCAATCCTGGGTGCTGCGCCGGATGCCTTCGATGCCTATGAACGTGCTGTGCGGCGCGAATATCACTGGGTTGAGGAGCCGATGTGGCGGGCCGGCCGCAGCGCGGTCCTGAAGAATTTCCTCGCCCGCCCGCATATCTTCCACACCGAAGAGTTTCGCCGGCGCTTCGAGCCGCAGGCCCGAGCGAATATGGCGCGCTCGTTGGCGGCCCTTACGCCCCCGCCGCCGTCCGCTCAGAGCGGATTTTCGGCATAGAACTCCAGCACGCGTTGCTTGAAGGTCTTGTCCCCGACCGCCAGCATATGGTCCCGGCCCTCGATGTGAAAGGCCCTGGCGTTCGGCATCAATGCCGCGAGTTCGTCGGGCGAACCGCCAATGTCGTCCGTCGTGCCGACGGCGATCAGCGTCGGCTGGGCAATGCGCGCAAGATCGTCCTCGCTCAGCAATTCTCTCGACCTGGCGATACAGGCGGCCAGCGCCCGGCGGTCGCTGCGGGTCTGGTCGGCGAAGGCGCGAAACGATCGCCCGCGCCGATGACTGGTTGCCGCGGGATCGTCGGCGAGCAGGGCCGCAGCGATCGGATCCCAATCGCCGACGCCGTCGATCATGCCGATGCCGAGACCGCCGAAGACCAGCGTCGCCACCTTGTCCGGATCGGACAGCGCCAGGAACGCCGCGATGCGCGCGCCCATCGAATAGCCCATGACATGGGCGCGCTCGATGCCGAGATGGCCAAGCAAGGCGGCGGCATCCGAAGCCATCTTGTCCGGCGTGTAATCGGCCTCGTCATAACTCTTCGACGACGAGCCGTGGCCGCGATTGTCGAAGGCGATGGCGCGGTAACCGGCATCGTTCAGCGTCTTGAACCAGCCCGGCGATACCCAATTGACATAGTGGGTCGAGGCAAAGCCGTGGATCATCAGCACCGGATCGCCCTTACCCGACGCCGGCTGGCGGTCGAGGAAGGCAAGATCAAAGCCGTCATGGGTGAAAACCTGCATCAGCGATCCCGCCTGCGCACTCAACCGGCACCGCCGTTGGGCGCATCGCCATTGTCCGATGGCGGCACGCCCGGACCAGACGCCGTGCCAACGGCCGGATGGCGTAACAGGTCGCCATACTCGATGCCTTTCCTGGCGGCGGTGCCAGCTTTGAGCTCCAGCACGAAACGCACCGGCACGCCAGGCGAAATGATGGCCTCGGATTGCGGCTCGCCGTGTTTGATCGCCCGGATCTTGCCGTCCTGGCCGACAAAGATCAGATCAAGCGGCATCGGGGTGTTCTGCATCCAGAAGCCAACCTGCTGCTGGATATCGAAGACGAACAACATGCCATGGTCGTCCGCCATGTCCTGGCGGTACATCAGCCCAGCCTCGCGCTCCGCGGCGGTGTTGGCGACTTCGATGGAAAAAGAACGATCGCCGCCTTTCGTCACCACAACCAGCGGCGCCGGATCGACAGGAAGGACCATCGCCCGGCTGTCGGCCGCGGTCGGCCGGTCGGAATAGAAGTAAGCACCCGCGGCCACGACCACGGCGACAATGGCGCACAACACACCCGCCGTCAGCCAGTTCCTGTAAGCCATTCAAAATCCTCGGCCGGAAATTGTCCTGGAGCACGTCGCCTCGGATCAGGCTCGTGGGCATGCCTTTGGGCGACATGCATTAGACCACGATCCCGAAAAGTGGAACCGATTTTCTCGGACAAACGGAAACCGTATGTCCAGAGATCATGGTCAAACAAAGAGGAGATCGAGCGCCATCCCGATCTGTCGGGATGGGCCACTTTTGGGCGACTGAATTAGTGCGAGACCGGCAAGGTCCCCATGTCGGGGTGAATCTCGGCGGCCATAAGGCCTTTGTCGCCGCGCCCGAAACGAACCAGCACGACTTGCCCCGGCCGAAGCTCGGTGATGCCGTAACGGCGCAAGGTCTCCATGTGGACGAAGATGTCCTCGGTGCCCTCGCCGCGGGTCAGAAAACCAAACCCCTTGGTGCGGTTGAACCATTTCACCAAAGCGCGTTCGAGGCCGCTTTCCGGCGTCACCGCGATATGGGTGCGCTGCTCCTGCATTTCGGCAGGATGGACCGCGGTGGTGACGTCCATGGAGAGCACCCGGAAGGCCTGCAATCCGCGATCGCCCTGCTTGACGAGGCAGACCACGCGTGCGCCCTCCAGGGCCGTCTGGAAGCCGTCCTTTCGAAGACATGTCACATGGAGAAGGATGTCGCCCGAGATGCCGTCATCTGGAAGGATGAAACCGTAGCCCTTGGCCACATCGAACCACTTGATGGCGCCAGCGACTTCGAGCAGATCGGCAGCATCGCCGCCTTCGTCACGATGCAAGGCGTCGCCAAGGGTTCCGTTCCGCCCCGTGAAAGAGGCCTTTTCCCCCATAACAATGCCCCCTTATTTTTCAAGAACACCGCAACTGATTCTTGACACCAGATTAACACCGCGGCTTCCGGTGTGTGCAAGACCTGACGTGCCTTTTTTGGGGGAATACCGGATTTGTTCTTTGCCGGCATTGCGCAGTGCCGAACGATTGCCCTTTGAGCGGGTCGACCCTATGTTGCGCCGCAACGCAATTCATCGAGGAAATCACATGCGCTATCTGCACACCATGGTCCGCGTCGCCGACGTCGACGCCTCGCTCGATTTCTACTGCGCCAAGCTCGGCCTCAAGGAGGTGCGCCGCTACGAAAACGAGCAAGGCCGCTTCACGCTGATCTTCCTGGCCGCACCGGAAGACGAGGAGAGCGGCGTCAACGAAAAAGCACCGTTGGTCGAACTGACCTACAATTGGGATCCGGAAGACTACAAGGGCGGGCGTAATTTCGGCCACCTCGCCTATGAGGTCGACGACATCTACGCCACCTGCCAGCATCTGATGGACAATGGCGTCACCATCAACCGGCCGCCGCGCGATGGCAACATGGCCTTCATCAGGTCGCCGGACGGCATTTCGATCGAGCTCCTGCAAAAAGGCCCGGCCAAGGCCAAGGCCGAGCCTTGGGCTTCAATGGTGAACACCGGCAGCTGGTAGGCCTCGATCCGGGCGAAAGATCGCCCGGCAGCCTTTTGGCGTTTTGCGCGACGGCACCTATCTACCCGGCTGTCGCGCCAGCCTGGCAAGCCTGGCGCCATGTCAAGCAATGGGCGCCTGCCATCCCGGAGAGTTCACTGATGCCGACCAGCCATGCCGATGTCGCCACCGAACATGCCAGCCGCTATTTGCAGCAGCTGTGCAAGCACTGGGCGCACAAATTCCCCGTGGAGTTCGATCCGCTCCATGGCACGATCGATCTCTCGCTCGGTCGCACGGTGATGGATGCCGATGCGAGCGCGCTGCATATCACGGTGTCAACTGAGGAAAACGGATCACTCGAGCGGCTGGAAAGCGTCGTCGCCGATCACATCAAGCGCTTTGCTTTTCGCGAAGAACTGACCTTCGACTGGAAGCCCGCCGCGGCAGCGTAACCGGCCTAAGCTCTGCCTGCCTGACCGGCCATCGCCAGCAGAGCCAACACCGAGCGCCAGTTGCGAGCGGTGCCCGGCACTTTCAGCGTACGCGGGATCAGGCCGGCAAAGACCGATTTGCCGAGCCCGTCCGGCGCGTGCAAATAGAGCACGTCGCCCTTGATCAAGAACCGTTCGGGACCGGCGCACTTTTCGGCCAGCCGCGCCACCTCATCGCCGGTCGGCTCGCGCTCCAGCACATAGGCGTGGAGCTTCGTGTGGTCCGCGGCCACTTCCGGATAGGGATTTTCGCTCACCAGCCGCTCGAACCAGCCGAGATCGCGCACCATGATGCGCGAATGGAATCCCCATTTCTTCTCGAAGGCTGCTTCGATCTGTTTCGTCAGCGTCGCCGCGTCACCCGACTTTGCCCGAAACACGGCATTGCCGCTCTGGACATAGGTGGCGACATCGGAAAATCCGAGGTCCTGGAAGAACGACCGCAGCTCCGCCATCTTGACGATGCGGTTGCCGCCGACATTGATGCCGGAAAACAGCGCAACGAAGCTTTTTCCCTGATCGGTCATCTGATCATCGATCACTCATATGATGAACCCGGCCAGTGTCTCGTTGTCGGTGATATCCTGGTACTGGACGCCTTCGGCCTCAAAATTCGCCTTGAGCAGGTCGAAATTGCGGCGATCCTTGGTTTCGATGCCGATCAGCACCGAACCGAAATTGCGGGCCGATTTCTTCAGATATTCGAAGCGGGCGATGTCGTCGTCGGGCCCAAGCATTTCAAGGAAATCGCGCAAGGCGCCCGGCCGCTGCGGAAAGCGGATGATGAAGTATTTCTTCAGGCCCTCGAAGCGCAGAGCCCGCTCCTTAACGTCGGGCAGACGCTCGAAATCGAAATTGCCGCCCGAAACCACGGCGACGATCGTCTTGCCCCTGATCTCCTTCCTGGAAAAATCCTTCAGCGCGTCGATCGCCAGCGCGCCGGCCGGCTCCAGCACGACGCCTTCGACATTGAGCATCTCGATCATGGTGGCGCAGAGCCGGTTCTCCGGGATCAGCCGCACCATGTCGGCTGGGAAATCCTTGAGATGCCGCAACGGCTCGCGGCCAATCTCGGCGACCGCCGCGCCATCGACGAAATTGTCGACCTTGGCGAGCTTCAGGCGCTTTCCGGCAATGAGGCTCTCCCGCAGGCTAGGCGCACCGGCCGGCTCACAGAAGACGAAGCGGGCTTCGCGGCCCTGATCGGCGAAATAATGGGTGACGCCGGCGGCGAGCCCGCCACCGCCGACCGGCAGCATGATGATGTCGGGCATACGGGCGCCCGGCATCTGGTCTGATATCTCATAGGCGACAGTCGCCTGGCCCTCGATGATGTCCTTGTGGTCGAAGGGCGGCACCATGTGGGCGCCGGAACTTTCGGTGAATTCGAAGGCGGCGCGGTAGCAATCGTCGAAAAAGTCGCCGACCAGCCTGATCTCGACGAAATCGCCGCCGAACAGCCTGGTCTTGTCGATCTTCTGCTGCGGCGTCGTCACCGGCATGAAGACGACGCCTTTCTTGCCGAAGTGGCGGCAGACGAAAGCGAAGCCCTGCGCATGGTTGCCGGCGGACGCGCAGACGAACAGTTCAGCCTCGTTGCCGGCCGCAAGTGTCTTGCGGAAGAAATTGAAGGCGCCACGGATCTTGTAGGAACGCACCGGCGACAGGTCCTCACGCTTCAGCAGCACCCGAGCCCCGGTCTTTTTCGACAGGTAGTCGTTCTCCTGCAGCGGCGTTTCCGGAAAGATCTGGCGGATCGCGGCGGCAGCGGTGGCGACACGGGAAGAGAAACTGTTCATCGGAAAACCACCTTGCACCGCCTGTTATCCGCAGACCGCTATCATCGATCGGGCCGCGCTCCGGCTGTTTGTTGCAACCGCTGCCGTCGTGCGGCCGATCCCGCCTATTGCATATCCGGGGCCCCGACGCCATTGTCCTGCCAGTCTTGCCCCTCTGCAACGGGCATTCGCAGAATCCTTGCAAGCACTTGGAGGCGTTTGTTCATGCCTGTCGCATCGGTCGGCCTGAAATCCATGTCGCTGCCGGAATTCGGCGAGCCGACGGTGATGCCGCTGGTTGCGCGCGCCACCCACGAAGCCCGCATCGCGGCGTTGACGGCACTGGGCGCCAAGGCCGGCCTCGATGCCTTCGCCATCTATGGCGACCGCGAACACGCGGCCAATGTCGCCTATCTCTCGGGCTATGATCCGCGCTTCGAGGAAACGCTGCTGGTCATCGTTCCCGGCAAGCAGCCAAGGCTTCTCGTCGGCAATGAAGGCTGGGGCTATGCCGAACTCTGCGACGGGCCATACGAACGTGTCCTCTACCAGACGTTCTCGCTGCCGGCGCAGCCGCGCGACCGCTCGGACGCGCTGCCCGACATCCTCGCCGATAGCGGCCTGAGGCCCGGCCAGCGCATCGGCGCCATCGGCTGGAAGCCATTCGGCGCGGGTGACGCCGGCTTTGGCGAGATGGCGCTCGACCTGCCCTCCTTCGTCGCCGATACGCTGCGCGCGCTTGTCGGCGACAAGGGCGCGGTCGTGAACGCGGCCAATCTGCTGATGAACCCCACCAACGGGCTGCGCGCCATCAACGAGGCCGACCAACTGGCTGCCTTCGAATTCGCCGCGACCTTCACCTCGCAGGGGTTGCGCAATGTCCTGCAAGGCATCGAACCCGGCATGACCGAATTGCAGGCGGCCCGCTTGATGGGCATGAACGGCTTGCCGCATGGCTGTCATCCGATGCTGTCGGCGGGCAAGCGTGCCGCCTATGGCCTGCCCAGCCCGCGCCTCGACATCATCCGGCGTGGCGACCCGATCACCATGGCCTATGGCATCCAGGGTGCGCTCAATGCACGCGCCGGTTTCCTCGCCGAAGAGGCATCCGAACTTCCGCATGCCATCCGCGACTATGTCGAAAGACTGGTCGCGCCCTATTTTGCCGCTGTCGTCGACTGGTACGAAGCGATCGGCATCGGCACCACGGGAGGCACGCTGTGGAAAGCGGTGCATGACCGCATAGGCGATCCCTTCTTTGGTGTTTCACTCAATCCCGGCCATCTCGTCCATATCGACGAATGGATGCATTCGCCGGTGTTTTCCGGCTCCGACATCAGACTGCGATCGGGCATGGCGCTGCAGGTCGACGTCATCCCGGCGACCGGCAGCGCCTATTTCACCACCAATATCGAGGACGGCATCGCGCTCGCCGACGAGCCTTTGCGCGAGGAGATCGCGGCGCGCTATCCCGAGGCCTGGAGCCGCATCGAGGCGCGACGCGGCTTCATGGCGGATGTACTCGGCATCCGCCTCAAGCCGGAGGTGTTGCCCTTCTCCAACATTCCGGCGTTTCTGCCGCCGTTTTGGCTTTCGCGCAACAGTGCGATGACTGTGACCGGGCGCTGACCACATTTCGGCTGGACGCGACTTAGTTCTGCCGCACTCTGGCTGTCCGGGATGTCGCGGGGGTAGGCAGGCCTTTTGGCCGGAGTTGGAATTTCTGAGTGCCTTTGAAGAATATCTTTGCCATTGTCCTTGCCTTGCTCGTCGCCGGCTGCGCCGGTACGCAAACACAGGAACTGCTTGGTAGCGCGATCGTCGCGACGCCGGTGACGGAGATCGCCGGCAACCACAGCATCTTCATCGCGACGACGCGCAAGAAATCCGACGATCCCAACAAGGTTTTCGACGGTGAACGCTCGGCCACGCTGAATTACGCCCGTGTCACCGTCACGGTGCCAGGCTCCCACCAGACCGGCCAGATCGAGCGCCGGTCGCGCGGCAAATCCGACGACCCGGCCAAATATTTCATGGCGTCCGAAGTCGTCGGCTACGACGCACAGCCGAAGTTCTCCAGCGCGCTCGACGCTGACATCGCGGCGCGCGGCGGCCGCGTCATGGTCTTCGTCCATGGCTACAACACCGGCTTCGATGATGCCGTCTACCGCTTGACCCAGATCGTCCACGATTCCGGCTATCCGGGCACGCCGGTGCTGTTTTCCTGGGCCTCCGGCGCCAAGACCACCGACTATGTCTATGACAAGGAAAGCGCCAGCGCGGCCCGCGACCAGCTCGAAGTGACCTTGAGGATGCTGGAGCAGTCCGGAGCGCGGCGCATCGACATCGTCGCCCATTCGATGGGCACCTGGGTGACGATGGAAACGCTGCGCCAGATGGCCATCAGCGGCGACCGCGATCTCGGCGGCAAGCTCGGCGACGTGGTGCTGGCCTCACCCGACATCGATGTCGATGTGTTCAAGAGCCAGATGAGGCGCTACGGCAAGCCTGACAAACCATTCATCCTGCTGTTGTCCGACGACGATCGGGCACTGAGGCTCTCCGGCCTGATTGCCGGCTCGCGGCCACGCGTCGGCGACTACAAGGATGCCGCCGATCTTGCCTCCTACGGCGTGACCGTGGTCGATCTTTCAAAGGTCAAGGGAAGCGATAGCTTCAACCACACCAAATTCGCCGACAATCCCGAACTGGTGAAGATGATCGGCCAGCGGCTGCGCGACGATGACGGCTTTGCCAGCGATCGTGACGTGACCGATCGCATCGGCCTGCTCGGGAAATAGACGAAATCCCACGATTTTGCCGTGCCTGTTCAGCATCGCAGAAGTCTAGGCTCACTTTGAACTGGACCGCGCCGCCCTCTGGCTTTATCGGAATATCCAGCGACGTCATGCGTTTGACGTCCCCTTTGCGGAGCCGGCGTGTGACCGTGCGTTCGAAGAGCTACCTTGTCGTCGCATTCGCGCTCGCTGTCACCGGCTGCGCCGGCCAGAAAACCCATGATCTGCTCAACAAGACGACGATCCCGGTGCCCGCTTCCGACATCGCAGCGACGCATGAGATCTTCGTTGCCACCACCCGGCAGAGGGCAACAAAGAACCCGCGACAGGTCTACGACGGCGACCGTTCGCTGACCACCAGCTTTGCCCGGGTCGACGTGACCGTTCCCAAAAGCCATCAGCTCGGCGCCATCGAGCGGGTCAAGGGATCCGCAAACAGCAATCCGGCCAAGGATTTCACCGCCAAGGACGTGACCTTCTATGAAGGCGCGCCGCAATTCGCCAAGGCGGTCGGCGCCGACATCGCCATGAGCGGCGGACGTGCGCTGGTTTTCGTGCACGGCTTCAACAACGGTTTCGACGACGGCATCTATCGGCTGACGCAGATTGCCCACGACACGAAATATCCCGGCACTCCGGTGCTGTTTTCCTGGGCGTCAAGCGGCAAGACGACCGGTTATATCTACGACAAGGAAAGCGCCAACGCGGCGCGCGACGACCTCGAGGCGACGCTCAGGATGCTGGCCAAGACGCGGGTCAAGAGCATCGACATCATCGCTCACTCGATGGGAACCTGGGTGACGATGGAAGCGCTGCGGCAGCTCGCCATCACCGGCGATCGCGATCTCGGCGGCAAGCTCGGCTATGTCGTTCTGGCCTCGCCGGACATCGATGTCGATGTGTTCAAGAAGCAGATGATCCGCTACGGCAAGCCAGACAAGCCGTTCGCCATCCTGCTCTCGGGCGACGACCGCGCGCTCAAGCTGTCTTCCCTGATCTCTGGCGACAAGCCGCGCGTTGGCGATTACGGCAATGCCGCCGACCTTGCCAGCTATGGCGTGGTCGTGGTGGACCTGACCAAGACCAAGAGCGGCGACCGTTTGAACCATGCCAAATTCGCCGACAACCCGATCCTGGTGCAACTGCTCGGCGACCGGCTGCGCACACCGGCCGCTCTACGAGCGGACGAGCCCGACGCGGTGCGGTTCGATGACATCGGCCAAGGTATAGGCAAGGCCGTCGGCTCGGTCGCCGAGGTCGTGATCACCACGCCGTTCAAGGTGCTGACCGTCGGCGCTGGCGGGTGATCATCCGAGCGCCGACGGCTGATCTCAGACGAAAAGATCGACCTTCTGGAACGTCGTCACATCGATCAGCCCGACGTCGGAAATCCTCAGTTCCGGAATGACGACCAGTGCCAGCAGCGAGTGCTGCATATAGGCGTTGTTCAACGAACAGCCCATCTTGCGCATCGCTTCGGTCAGCTTCTCGGCCTTGGCGGCGACGATTTCCGCCCGCTCGTCCGACATCAGCCCCGCGATCGGCATTTCGACCAGCGCCAGTTCCTTGCCCTTGGAGAACAGCACGACGCCGCCGCCGACCTCGCCCAGTCGGTTCACGGCCAGCGCCATGTCCTGCTTGTTGGTGCCGACGACGATGATGTGGTGCGAATCGTGCGCCACGCTCGAGGCCATGGCGCAATCGCCCATGTAGCCGAAGCCGGAGACGAAGGCGTTGGTGACGCCGCCTGTGCCCTTGTGGCGCTCGACCAGCGCGATCTGGCAAATATCGTTGCGGCGATCCATGGCGACCAGCCCGTCCTCGACCGGCAGATCCGCTTCCAGTGCACGCGTCGGCGCCTGGTTCTCGATGACGCCGATGACGCGCACGCGCACCTCGTTGGCGCCCTTGGGAGCCGCGATATCGAAGTCGCCGGCCTTGAGTTTCTTGCCGAGCTTGACGGTGTTCTTGGCCGTCTTCGGGTAGTCATAGGCTGGAATGTCGATTTCGAGCTTGCCGCCCTTGGCCAGCCTGACGCCACGCGCATAGACCTCATCGATGGTCATCGCCGAGAGATCCGAGACGATCAGCAGGTCGGCCAGCCGGCCCGGCGCGATCGAGCCGATCTCGCGTTCGAGCTTGAAATGCTGGGCGGTGTTGAGCGTCGCCATCTGGATTGCCGTTACAGGCTTCAACCCTTGTTGGATGGCGTGCCGCACCACCCGGTCCATATGGCCTTCATGGACCAGCGTACCGGAATGGCTGTCGTCCGTGCACAGGATGAAGTTGCGCGGATCGATGCCGCTCTCGGTCACCGCCTTGATCTGCGAGGCGACGTCATACCAGGCCGAGCCCAGCCGCAGCATCGCCTTCATGCCCTGGCGCACGCGCGCAATGGCATCCTCGGCGCGCGTGCCCTCGTGGTCGTCTTCCGGCCCGCCGGCGACGTAGCCGTGGAACGGCAGGCCGAGATCGCGCGAGGCATAGTGTCCGCCAACCGTTTTCCCCGCTTTCACGGTCGCCGCGATCTCGCCAGACATGACCGGGTCGTTGGCGGCGACACCGGGGAAATTCATCACTTCGCCCAGCCCGATGATGTTTTCCCAAGTCATCGCTTCGGCGACATCAGCGACCGTCAGCTCGGCGCCGGCATGTTCCAGCCCTGGTGCCGAAGGCACGCAGGACGGCATCTGCACATGCACGTTGACCGGCATCGCGACGGCTTCGTCATGCATCAGCCGCACGCCGGGCAGGCCCAGCACATTGGCGATCTCGTGCGGATCGATAAACATCGAGGTGGTGCCGTGCGGAATGACGGCGCGGCAGAACTCGGTGACCGTCACCATGCCGCTCTCGACATGCATGTGCGCGTCGCAAAGGCCGGGAACCAGATAGCGCCCGCCGGCGTCGACCACCTTTGTGCCCTGACCGATGGCATGGCTGGCGTTCGGCCCGCAATAGGCGAAGCGCCCGCCGGCGATGGCGATGTCGGTCCCCGCGATGATCTCGCCAGAATGCACGTTCACCCAGCGGCCGTTGCGGATGACGAGATCGGCGGGTTTGCGCCCCATGGCGACATCGACCAGTTGCGTCGCCATCTCGGTCCAGGGTTTGGGTTTCGTCGCGTGCGCCGATGGCTTCTTGGCCATGAAAGACTCCTGTTTGCCCGACTGTGCCAAGCCGGTGTGGTTTTGACCAGCATCAAACTGGGACCTGTTGCGTCCGGCCTTTCACCAAGGCTACCGCGCGCTGACGTCGACCGTGACTTTCGCCTTTCCGGCCGAAATTTGATCGGCGAGACGCCTGAGTTCGCCCTTGGCGAACCTGCCGCTGATCATGACCTCGCCGCCGAGGATGGGTTCGACCAGCCGCGGCGACATCACGACGTTGCCGCCAACGCTGAGATCAATCGTCTTCCCGACATTCGCCTTGGTGAAAGCGGCGAATGCACGCCCACTGTCCGGCGTCATCTTGAGGTTGAGCGCCACTTGTCCTGGCGCCGGATCGGGTACCACCACGGCCTTGGCGATTGTTAGCGTCAATGGCTCGGCCATGGCGAGGCCGCAGGCGAGCAGTCCGATGGCCGTTGCAGCGATCGGGAGAAACAGGACGCGCATCGGGAATTTTCTCCACAAACCGCCGATCTTGCACGGCGACGCTGCCGCGGCAATGCCGCTTGTCTCCGGCCTGGCGGCACCGGGCTAGCGGGCGGCATCGGCCAGAATAGGATTCCGTTTTGTCGTAAATCGGGTTACCCTTCCTGCAAGGGCCTTTCTGAATTCGTCATTTCGGGGAGTTCGATGTGCGTCGCCTGATGGTCGCAACTGCCGGTTTTCTCGCTGCCCTGGCCGTGCCGGCTTCCGCAGCCGACCCCACCGTCGACGTCCCGATGACCGCGCCCGGCTTCGACTGGACCGGCTACTACGCCGGCCTGCAGGCAGGATATGGCTGGGGCCAGTCCGATATCACCGGGACGGGGGGCGAGCCATTTTCCGTCTCGCCCGATATCGACGGCGGTTTTGTCGGCGGCCATATCGCCGGCCTGTGGCAGTTCGACCAGGCAGTGATCGGCGCCGAGGCCGACCTCAACTATTCCTCGGTCGACGGCTCGACCGAGGCGGAGCCGGGAAACACTTTCGGCACCGACGTCAAATGGTTCGGATCAATCAACGCCAAGGCCGGCTACGCAATGGACCGGCTGCTGGTCTATGGCATCGGCGGCATCGCCTTTGCCGGCATCGAAACGTCGCAAGCGACAGGCACGGCGTTCGACAGCTCACGCACGAGTGTCGGCTGGGCAGTGGGTGCCGGCGTCGACTACGCGCTGACCGACAAGTTCGTCGTCGGCGCCCAGTATCGCTACTATGATTTCGGCTCGGAGCATTTTGACGCGTCCGGCGATTTCACCGACCGCGACCAGGATGTGAAGCTGAACACGGTGGGTATAAATTTGAGCTACAAGTTCTGAGCCTCGCCAGCGGCCTGGCGCGACCCGACCAAGGCCGTGGCTCAAGAAGCTCTTTTGGTGGAAGGGGCGGCCGACGCCCCCAGTTGGGCGGGGTGATGGGTTGGGCTGAGAAGCGCCGGCCTGGGCGGGTTTGATCCGCCGAGTAGTATCATACCAGTACCTCCGGCGCGCATAATTCCGTGATCGCACCATTATGTTCAAACCGCCCCGGTCTGGCTTCCGTATTCAGACTTGACCAGGAACACGACTGGACGGCCCGCATCCTGACATCTGAAAAAGGCCGGCCTGCAGATGTGGTGGAATTGGTAGAGGCAAGGGATCTTAGATGCGAGCCAGGCCGCCCAGACGCGTCCTTCGCAGTCTTGGCCAGCCTTGTTTTCCGGGCTTTGCAGGCGCGGCCTGAGCCCGACATATCTATCAATCCCTACCCTTCCCTACCCTTCCCTTCCCTACCCTTCCCTGCTCTTCCGGTGCCAATTGCGGTGCCAAATCAAAAGCCCGCCACCTTGAGGCGGGCCGTTGGCGGCGCGGTGTACCTCATCCGGCTGTACCTCATAGAGCCATCTTGCATTTCGCGTTCTTCCCTGCACTCCATCGGGAGCGGCCCGCTTCAGGGGAACGCTCAAAGCTGGTTGACCAGGGGAGAGGTTGACCAAGATTTGTTCAAGTGCCACGAGGGATGTACCTCGTGTTTCCGCCTTGAAGAGGCCCGCCGTCGTTAGCCAGGCGGGCCAAGACGAGAAGGAGAACGAACTTGGACACCTTATTGGCGCTTGCCGCTCTGGCCGTATCTCTGGTTGCACTTGGCATGTCCGTCTACTTCTGGAGGCGACAATTTCGCCCGATCGTAACGGCCGCGGTCAAAACTCACAGCGGCGGAAACGATGGGATCGCCTACAATCTCGTGGTGCTGAACTCTGGATCAATTCCCGCGAAAAATATCCGCCTGATCGTTCACGACCAGGCGGGCCTCAAAGCGGCGCTCGGAGTCGGTGCCAATGAGGATGCCAAAAAGCGGTGGCTGGCGTGTTTCACTCAGTCGACGGAAATTCCACTCCTCCAAAACGGCGATAAGACGACCTGCTCGTTTGGGATGACGCACAGCGATCCGCGGCAAAGCTTTTGGAAACCGCAAGCCCAGTTTTGGATCCGCATTGAATATGAAGGTTGGTTCGGCGCTAAGTACGATTCGGACCCACTTAACGTTTTGCAGATCGCCGATTCGGACAACTTCACCGGAGGGATGTGGGCACCGGTGAGAAACCCGCCACCAGGGACGGCGGGAACCTCTCAAACTGGGTCGAAACTCAGATTCCGTCCACCCTCCAGCATTCCTCGGGCATCTCCCCAGCGTCCTGTTCGCCATCCTCGATCCACGCGGTATTATCGACCTTCATCGTGAGCCGCTGATCGGTTCCTACGGTCCGCCCGAGTGATGGCTCGTCTGCATCCTTGTCGTGCGGTTCGTCCAGCACGTCGCCGCCGTGCTCGTTCTCGGCTTCGCACTCGTCTTGGCTTGGGAACGTAGCGTATGCCCAGCCAAAATGCGGTTCCACGACCTTACACCCCATGCTCCCGCACTGATCGCCAGTGGGCTCGATGTGGTTGCAATCAGCCGTCGCCTAGGGCATGCGTCAGCTGTGGTCACGCTGTCAGTCCACGCCCATCTGTTCACACGGTCGGACGAAGGTGTTGCAGCGGCGATTGAAACCACGATGACAACGGGCGCAGAACAGTAATCCGGCCTTTCAGTGCCAATCCGGTGCCAAAGCGGGCTTGAATGGCTGGACCTATGTTCGCTTAAGTGCTTGTAATCGCGGCCTGCGGACGTGGCGGAATTGGTAGACGCAAGGGACTTAAAATCCCTCGATCTCTGATCGTACGGGTTCGATTCCCGTCGTCCGCACCACTCTCGGCTGCCGCGCCTCCAGGCAAAAGGCTCCCTCGGACGAACCAGGGACCGCAGCCGAACGGCTGCCGGCGCGCAGTGTCACGCCAGCGGCTTAGCGAAAAGGCTGTTTGGGGCCTCTGCGGTGAGGCGAGCGCCCTTACTTGATATAAACCAGCACGTAGCGGCCCTTGTAGGGCTGGTAATACTTCGTCCCGCATTTCCAGACCACGGCGCCACCGTTGTAGGTGGTCTTCACGCATCCTTTGGGCAGGGTCGTGATGTAGATGGTCGTCCTCTGGATCACGACCGTCTTTGCTTCCGCCGGGTTGACGAGGCGAAAGCCCAAAATGCCGTCAAAGCCGTCGCCGGCCACCGAAGAGATCGCGAGCACGCCACAGATGGCGACCGCGCGAAAGAACGAACTGCGACTGATCATAAGCATTCCCCTTCCCTCTACTTGCCGCTCTGGCAGCCTACCAGCAACGCGCAAAGCTTCAAAGGACTTAAAATCCCTTGAGCTTTGATCGTGCGGGTTCGAATCCTGTCTTCTGCACCATGTTGAAATCAGCGCTCAATGGAGAAGCCCGCCACGATCGGGCGGCGGACCCTTCGTCGCGCCCCTGCGATCAGGACTTCTTGTCGCCATTTGGATTTGGTGCCGGGGCCTCTCGCACGTCTCGCGGTGGCGGATCGACATGTTCAGGCTCCGGCGATGCTTCCTTGTCGGGACGACGGAGCGTCTTCTTCGTGTCAGGCTTCGGTGGCGGATCCTTGACTTTGCTTGGCATGTCCACTTCCTMCCATCCCCCTGAAACCGGATCCCCGCTCTCTTGTTCCGTGAGCCGGTCAAAAGGCTCGCCATGTGAGGCGCGGCTGTACCTCATCCGGGTGTACCTCATAGAGCCATCTTGCATTCGGGGTTCGTCCCTCACTCTCCGTCGGCAGCGGCGCGCTTCAACCTTTCGGTGGTAGCCCTTCATGCGGATGCGCTCTGGCTCTCGCATTAGCGCGGGCGCATGCTTCGGGTCAGCCAGCACAGCGCCTCCTCGAGCCCGGACTGGTTAGGCCCAGCGGCCACCGCTGCTAGTCCCCTAGCAAGTCGCTGGGCCGCCCCGGCAAGAATCCACTCCCGTCAGCGCATCACCTTCGGCGCGACCTCCGCGATCCTCACCTTGTCGGCGATCTCCCTTGCCGCCGCCATCGCTTTGGCCCTGTCTCTGGTGGTCGAGCACGGTCCGCCAATGCGGCTTCTCGAAAACGCTCACCATCTAGATTGCGGCCGGTTTGTGCTCCACCTTTTGCTACTTCCTTCGTTCATATGGGTGTGTTCCCCTTATATTAGCAGTGGCATATATATCGTCGCCAGCCGGCGCCGCCCCAACCCGCCCCGCCGGTCAGGCCCAGCCGCCTAGCTGCCGGTCACAACTAGCAACCAGGCCGCTGGGCCGCCCCGCCCGGGTCGTGTCCACCGCAAAGTCGGTATGATCCAAACGGCAAAAATGCAGGCTCCGCGCCACTCTCCGATATCGTCAAACACGTCCCGCACCAGTTTCCCAATGCATCGACTCGCGATCCGGCCGAGCCAGTCGATCAGCGCTTGAACATCCAGCTTTGTGGACTTGCAGCACAGCGGCCAATAGCAGGGGAAAACGTCCGAACAGGCTTCTGTTGCAGGGTAGCTAATATTAGGGTTGGCTTCAGCCGGCTTGCCCCAACAAGAAGCCCCAAGCCGGTTAGGCTCGGCGGCCTCTCGTCACCCCGATCGGCTGTCGAGCCGCATGAAGGCTGATGGCTGAACGAAAAGCCTCGCCGCTCCATTTGCGAAGCGGCGAGGCCCCCACCCACCCCAATGCCGGCCCCAACACCCGGCATTGCTGACACTGCAAATCTGGTGCCAAGCGCAAGTGACCCATTACGGGACATCTGCGTGCGTCAGCTTGGGAGGCCGTGGGCAAGGATTGGTCCGGCCGGAATCGCGCGTGGGCGCAGGCGTGGCACGGTTCTTGCTCCGACAGCTTCAGACATGCCGGGCGCAAGACGCTGTTCCACATCGACACCGGCGTGTGAGGTTGGGACAATGATGTCGCGCAAGCTTCTGTTCGGCCTTCCCGCAGTGTTCCTGGTCACGGCCCTGGCGGTAGCCCTCCTGTCGTCTGAGATGTCATGGGAATTTCTGACGGCGATCCAATCCGATTCAGTCTTTTGTTCAAGCGGTCCATCACGCGCGACCTTATCGGCGTCGGCTTCAACGTCACGGACTTTGCCGTCATGTGGATAGCACAGCCAAAATTCGGAAACGAACGGCGTCCCGCAGCGTCTTACCGAGATTGGGCCATGGCACGCTTGGCCTTGATCACTCGGTTGGCATCAGCCTTTCGCGAATTCGTCGCACCGCGCTACCGGCCAGAACTTCACTATATGCGCGGCCCCGGGCCGGCCTCCGCGCGCCGGGCGCGCGAACGCTGAATATCCACGGCCAACGACCTTATTCGGCCATCGATCCGAGAGCCAGCCTGGCGACAGGATGCAACGCGAGAAAATCGATCAAGCAGGAATCGGATTCAGCTTCAGATGCTGGATGAGGATGATGGTCTTGGCGTCGATGATGCGGCCATCGGCAATGCCGGCCAGTGCCTCGTCGAGCGGCATTTCCAGCACTTCGATGTCCTCGCCCTCTTCCGGCGCGCCGCCGCCGGCCGAGATGCGGTCGGCAGGCGAATAGCGGGCGATGAAGAACCAGAGCCGTTCGGTGACGCTGCCCGGGCTCATATAGGGTGAAAACAGCCGTTCCACGTTCTGCAGCCGGTAACCCAGCTCTTCCTCGGCCTCCTTGCGGATGCAGGTTTCCGGATCGTTTTCGTCCAACAGGCCGGCACAGGCCTCGATCAGCGGCTCGCGGTGGCCGGTGACGTAGGCTGGATAGCGGAACTGACGCACCAGAAGCACGGTCGAGCGCGAGGGATCGTAAGGCAGGATCACCGCGCCGTCGCCGCGATCATAGGTCTGGCGGATCTGCGTTTCCCACAGTCCGTCACGCCGGCGGTAGTCGAGGACGGTCTTCTTCAGGACAGCCCAGTCGTCCGAGAGGATTTCCTCCGAACGGATGCGAATGCGATCTTCCATCGTGGTCTCCATGCTACCCGGTCGAGGCGTAGCCGCGAACCGGCATTTGCGCAATGCAGGCAATCGGTCCAAAAAGGGCGTGTCACCTTCTCGTGTCTGGCGCGTCTTCGATCCACTACCTAGATAGCGGTTTACCCCTCCCGGAGCCCTTTCTCATGACCGCATCGCTTTTTCAGCCAATCACCCTTGACGGCCTCACCTTCCCCAATCGCATCGCCGTCGCGCCGATGTGCCAATATTCCGCCGAAGACGGCTCGGCCAGCGACTGGCACCTCTACCACTGGATGAACCTTGCCATGTCCGGCGCCGGCATGGTCACGGTCGAGATGACCGATGTCGAACGGCGCGGGCGTATCACGCATGGGTGCCTCGGCCTTTATTCCGAAGACAATGAGGCGGCCGCCCGCCGGACACTGGATGCGGCCAGACGCGTCGCCGCTCCCGGCACGAAGTTCGGCACGCAGCTTGCCCATGCGGGCCGCAAGGCCTCCAACCGCAAGCCGTGGGAGGGCGGCGGGCCGCTGCAGCCAAACGAGGATCCCTGGCAGACGGTGTCGGCCTCGGCCATCGCCTACGACACCGGCTGGAACGTGCCGCGAGCGCTGGAGGAAGAAGAAATCCTGCAGCTCATCGAACGCTTCGCCGAGGCGGCAAGACGTGCCGAACGCGCCGGCTTCGATTTCCTCGAACTGCACGCGGCACACGGCTATCTGATCTTCCAGTTCCTGTCGCCACTGTCCAACCAGCGCACGGACCGCTGGGGCGGCTCGCTGGAAAACCGCATGCGTTTTGCCGTCGAGATCGCCAAGGCAGTGCGGAAGGCAGCGCCAAATCTGATGCTCGGCGCGCGGCTGTCGGTAAAGGACTGGGTCGACGGCGGCTTCGACATCGAGGATGCGATCGAAGTGGCAAAAGCCCTCAAGGATGTCGGCGTCGCCTATCTCTGCTGCTCGAGCGGCGGCAATTCACCGTTGCAGAAACTGCCCACCGGACCGGGCTACCAGGTGCATCTGGCGGAAGCCGTGCGCAAGGGCGCCGGCATTGCGACCCGCGCGGTTGGCCTGATCGACGACCCGAAGCAGGCCGAAGCGATCGTCGCCGAGGGCCGCGCCGACATCGTGGCGCTGGCGCGCGCCTTCCTGGCCGATCCGCGCTGGGGATGGCGTGCGGCGGCCACGTTCAGCGAGACAATCCACCCGGCGCCGCAGCTTGCCCGTTCGGTGACGACGATGCAGCACTGGATGAAGGCGGCGGGCTGATCGATCGGTTCTCCTGATCCCGGCGCGGCCCGCAGTTCTGGACAGTTTGCCACAGCTTGGCTTCAATTCTGTCCGCGAACTGTTACCTTGGGTGAGGCTGCGGCGGGCGCGGCCGGGCTTGGGAGGAAATCATGTCGTTCAGGGCATTCTTGCCTGTTGCAGCACTGACAGCTGTGGCCGGACTTTGGATCGGCGCGTCGACACCGGCCAGCGCGCAATATTGCGAGGGCACGGTGCACGGCCTGTCCGGCCGCTACAATTTGGCGACCGGCAGCGGCTTTCTTGCCGTGCGGACACGGCCGAACTCGTCCTCGCGGATGATCGGCCAGCTGTTCAATGGCGATCACACCGAGATCTTCGACCGCCGCGGCAACTGGTATCAGGTCGAGATCGGCGGCAGGACCGGATGGGCAAATGCACGCTGGTTGCGCAACGATTGCGGCTACTGAGACGCCCGAGCATGTCACCCAAAAGTGGATCCGGTTTGGAATGACGACATGCGTCAAACACTGACCTAGAGCGTGTCGCAAACGCGACGCGACTTTTGGGCGCAGGCTGAAGGACATGGTYGCAACCAAATTGGCTGCTTTGCGTTGCGGCCATGATGGACAACAAACCTTTTGAAGTGCCGGTCGTCGTCGAACTTGGCCACGTCGGCAAATATCGCCATATCCGCAGCGCCCAGGAAGCGGCTGAGTGCCTGATGACCGTTTGGCCGCTCAATCGCGGTCCGCGCCATCGTGATGCCCTCGACACTTGCCTCAAAGTGCTGGAAGGTTATCGTTCGACAGCAGATGCGCGCCGGGCACTGATTGAAGCCGCCAAGGAATCGGAAGTGCTGGTGCCCGACGACAGACTGCCCGACGGCCGGCTGCATTGAGCAGACGGACCTTTCAACTGGAGGTTTTGATGGCGAAGCTGACTTACAAGATCGTCGAGCATGACGGCGGCTGGGCCTATAAGGTCGGTGCGACCTTCTCGGAGACGTTTCCCACGCATCAGGACGCGCTGCGCGCCGCCGAAATCGCTTCGGCCGAGCAACAGGTCGCCGGAGCTACGGACGGCATCCAGTACGAGGACGCCGAAGGCAAATGGCACGACGAACTGGCCGACGGCCGGGACCGCCCGCAGACAGAAGTCTCCGAGTAAATTCTTGTATCCTGGTCTCAGTAATCGGGCAGGCAGGGCGCCGACCGCGGACGTCCGGAGAGAAGACGTCCCGCAGCCGGCGGCTGCCCTGCGGGCTTTGTCTTTTTGAGCGCGATCTTTTCCGAAAACCGATTACTCGCTTTTGGGGATCGTGCTCCGACTATTTGCCGCAATACTGATCGTTCACGTTCCCCTGGGCATTCGCATCGGGACCGGCGGTGTCGGAGGCGCAAGGGCCGATCGGGCCGGTATTGCCGAGGGTGTTCAAGCCTGATCGGTCGCCGTTGATGCTTCCGGTGGTGGTGGTATCGACGCTTGTATGGTTTCCGTTGCCGAACGGCCACCAGTCGTGATTGTTGGAATAGGTGCTGTCCGACGACTGCGCCATCGCCGATGTGGCAAGACCGATCGTCAGGACGGATGCTGCAAGAAGTTTCGTGACCATTGAACTACTCCGTGTCTTTGCCGCCTTGGGTGCGACGCGGGTAAAACCGGCAATCAGCCTGATGGTTCAGTGAAATTGTCGTGAGCCGGCGGTGATGCCCGACCGGCGAAGGCTCGATTGGCGACGCGCTCGATGAAGGCGACGATCCGCTCCGGCGCGACGAATTGCGGCATATGTCCCATGCCCTCGACCAATTCGAAATCGAGCCCCTCGATCCTTGACCTCATCGGCGCACCCTGGGTGTGAAACGTGGTGACGCGATCGGCATCGCCGAAGAGAATGCCGGCCGGCATGGCGATCTCGCCGTAGCGCTTCTCGATGCGGCCAAGGTCGCGCTCAATCGCCACGACATCGGAGGACATGGCGTAGAAATGGGCCGGCCTGAGCCCGAGCCAGCCGCCGCCTCCGACCATGTAATCGCCGGGCAGGACCTGCGGCGCGAAGATGAATTCCATTGTCGGCCGCGCATATCTGAGGCTTGTCGGTATCGCCACCGTATAGCTCATGATCCAGCGCCACAGGCGTGACGGAATATAGAGTGAGCCGAACTTTTCGCGCCCGCCGGCTTCCATATGGGTCAATGGCGCCAGGAGAGCGATGCCGGAAATCGCCTCGGGATGTTCCACCGCCAGGGTCAGCGCGATGGCACCTCCCAGGGAATGACCGACCACCAGCGGCTTTTCCAGCCTGAGAGCTTCAATGAAGCGTCGCACGATCTCGGCCTGTTCGGGCAGCCGCCCTGTCGCCCCGCTCGCACGCACCGAATAGCCCGCGCCCGGGCGATCGAGCGCGATCAACCGGTAGCCCGCACCCAGCCGCCCGAACAGCGTGTGCCGGAAATGGTGGAGCTGGGCGCCAAGCCCGTGCAGGAACACGATCGGCAGCCCTTCGCCCTGATCGACATAGTGGATGCGGTTGCCGTCGACCTCGATGAATTTACCGACCGGCGGCACCAACCTTTCGGTCTTGGCCGCGATCCACAGCGTCGCCAGCACCAGACTGGCGATCCCCAGGACCGCCAGCAACAAAAGTCCGGCCAGCAGCCATGACAGAAACGACAGGAGCATTGTTCACCCGCACCAGAACCGGCTTGAGCTTAGCCGCATCCGGTGCCGCTGCAACCTTGCATCGAAACCGGGCCTGGTTCGATGGATATCTCGCATACCGGCACAGATTGTTCGCCGCCCAGCCGGCATTGCGGCTGCTGCCGCGCCGCGCTATCTGAGGCGACTCGTCTTGCCGGAGCCTTCCATGCCCGAAATCGTAACCGCCGCCATGCTAGTCATCGGTGACGAGATCCTGTCCGGCCGCACCAAGGACAAGAACATCGGCCATCTCGCCGATATCATGACGGCGATCGGCATCGACCTGAAGGAAGTACGCATCGTTCCGGACGAGGAATACGAGATCGTCGCGGCGGTGAATGCCGTGCGCGCACGCTACACCTATGTGTTCACCACCGGCGGCATTGGCCCGACGCATGACGACATCACGGCCGATTCGATATCCAAGGCCTTCGGCGTGCCTTGCGAATACGATGCCAAGGCCTATGCCATGCTCGAGGCAAGCTATGCCGCGCGCGGCATCGAATACACCGAGGCCCGCAAACGCATGGCGCGGATGCCGCGCGGCGCCGATCTCATCGACAACCCGGTGTCCGTTGCGCCCGGCTTCCGCATCGGCAACGTCCATGTCATGGCCGGCGTCCCGTCGATCTTCCAGGCGATGCTCGACAATGTCGTGCCGACGCTGAAGGCCGGCACCCGGATGCTATCGGCAAGCGTGCACTGTCCCTTCGGCGAAGGCCTCATCGGCGGACCGCTGGGCGACATCCAGAAAGCGCATCCGGACACGATCATCGGCTCCTATCCGAAATATGGCGATGGCAAATTCTGGACCGAACTGGTCGTGCGCGCCCGCAGCCAGGAAGCGCTTGACGCAGCGCGTGCCGATGTCGAGGCAATGGTGGCCGGGTTCGCCAGCAATCCGGGCTGATCTGGTCCAGACAGGAACCAAGCACGACGCTGCGACGTTTCCTTCATGCGAGTTCGATCGGCCGCAATTCTATCGCTTGTAAACTGAGGGGATTACCATGCGATTCAAGACCATCGTCGCCATTTTGCAAAACGAACAGGACGCCGAGCGCGTGCTGGACTGCGCCGTTCCGCTCGCCAACCGGTTCCAGAGCCATCTGACCGGTATCCACGCCGAAACGCTTCCTGTGCCCTACACCTCGGCCACCGGCTTTCCGGACACCGAGTTCCTGCAGGTTTCGGCCGACATGAACCGCGAGCGGGCCGAGAAGCTACAGGCCATTTTTCTCCGGCATATCGAGAACTCCGGACTTTCCTTCGAGTGGCGAAGCCTGGAGAGCTTTTCGGGCGACAGCGCGCTGACCGGCATTTCCAGCGTGCGCGCCGCCGATCTGATCATCGCCGCGCAGCGCGAGACGGGCGGCGACCCGAGCGCGGATGTCGATACGCTGGTCTATGATGCCGGGCGCCCGGTGCTGGTGGTGCCGCACGCCGGCCCGCTAGTCACCACCTTCAAGCATGTGCTGCTCGCCTGGAACGGCAGCAAGGAAGCCGCCCGCGCCGCCTTCGACGCGCTGCCGTTCATCATCGAAGCCGAGAAAACCGACATATTGGTCATCGACCCACCAGACTCGCTCGACGAGAGCCCGGAAGCCGCCGGCGCCGAAATCGCGTCCGCGCTGTCGCGCCATGGCGCCACCGTCAGCGTCTCGGTGCAAAGGTCGGGCGGCAATTCCATCGACGACATCATCCAGACCAGAATCGCGGAGACCGGCGCCGATCTGCTGGTGCTCGGCGCCTACAGCCACTCCTGGCTGCGCCAGCTTCTGTTCGGCGGCGTGACGCGCACCGTTCTGCGCACGGCGCCGGTGGCGGCCTTCCTGTCGCGCTAGTGCGTGTCGCCCAAAAGGGACCCTGGTTTTGGGAGAACGACACGCAGAAAACAAAAACTTAAAGCGCGTCGCTTGAATCCGTTCAACGCGACGCGCTTTAAGTCCACAGCGATCGCCGGCCCTGCCCTTGCCAAGGCCAAGGCTTTCCAGTTAATTCCGCGCGCATTCCCCTGTTTTCTTTGCGCGCGATCCCCGCGTGCTGCGGAGTGCGCGACATGTCCCTTCCCGAAAAAGCCTTTCCAGTCTCCTGGGACCAGTTCCATCGAGACGCCCGCGCGCTTGCGTGGCGGCTTGCGGGTGCCAACAAGGGGCAATGGAAAGCGATCGTCTGCATCACGCGCGGCGGACTGGTTCCGGCTGCCATCATCTCGCGCGAACTCGGCATCCGCGTCATCGAGACGGTCTGCGTCGCCTCCTATCACGATTACACCAGCCAGGGGCAACTGCAGGTTCTCAAGGAGATCACCCCCGCCCTGCTGGCCGATGACGGCGCCGGCGTGCTGATCATCGACGACCTGACCGATACCGGCAAGACGGCGGGCATTGTGCGCGCGATGATGCCGAAGGCGCATTTCGCCACTGTCTACGCCAAGCCAAAAGGCAGGCCGCTGGTCGATACGTTCGTCACCGAAGTCAGCCAAGACACCTGGATCTATTTCCCGTGGGACATGGGCTTCACCTATCAGAAGCCGATCGCCGACGATCACGCCGGCTGATTCGCGACAGCGCGTTTTTACTAAATTTGTAGCCACTCCCGGGTACCATTTGCTTTCGGAATGGGCCCACAGGGTACGATTTCCTGTGAATTCGACCTTTGTTGGCGGAAATTGGCCAGTGCATCCAAAGTTTTTACTTTTATTGCTGACCATTGGCCGTAAGATTCGTGAGGCGGCAAAACGATTCTGGAGGCTGGGGCTAGCTTCTCCGATGTTGACAAGGCCAACGACGCACAACCATCTGGCTGAAAGGGTCCGGCGACTCTTCGGCACGGCGCCGTGTCGTCTGCAGGTTGCTGCCCTACCCTGGCGGGATACCGGTAATGGCGTCGAGGTCCTGCTGATCACCAGCCGCGATACCGGCCGCTGGGTGTTGCCCAAGGGTTGGCCGGAGGCCAGGGAGCCGCTCTGCGAGGCTGCCGCGCGCGAGGCCGGCGAGGAGGCCGGACTGCGCGGAACGGTGTCGCACCTTGAGGCCGGTCGTTATTTCTACGCCAAGGTGTTGGCTTCCGGCGAGGAAGTGCCGTGCGAAGTCCTGGTGTTTCCGTTGCACGTCGACAAGATCGCGGATCGTTGGAAGGAAAAAAATTCGCGCACCCGCAAATGGGTCAGTTCCAAGGACGCGGTACGCATGATCAACGAACCCGACCTTTGCCAGATCATCGCCTATTTCTGCGCCGATCCGCATAGATTTCCCTGATCGGACGTCCAGCGCCAAGGGCCCGGTCCACACCTGTCAGGCACACCGGCACGGTTTTCGATGCGACGCCATGAATGGTTTGCTAACCATTCACGGATAAGAATCGTTCGGCGTGTTATCGATGGTGAACCCTGTAGACCCACTGCCGGAAGATCCCGGCGAGCCCAAGCGCGAGCATCGTCCGCGCGTGCTCAAGGGTGGAACGATCATCACCGGGATTCAGAACTCGGAGGTCGGCTGCACGCTGCGCAATCAGCACGACAGCGGCGCCGAATTGAAGATACCGCTCGAGGCCCGGGTTCCCGATCGCTTTCTTCTCTATGTGCCGCTCGACGGCATCGCCTATCGATGCGAGGTTCGCTGGCGCCGCAAGGACCGCGTCGGGGTGCAGTTCACCGGCACCGAGCCAAAGCCGAAAATGCATTACGGCTAATCCCTGGTGATTCAGCGGCGAAGAGGTCGCCGCGCGGCAAATCTATCCCCGTTATCCACATATGTGACACACAAGATGTTGGGGTCACAAAAGCTACGCAAACGAATCCTTGACGGCGCAAAACGAGTCGCCTTTTATAGGCCATGCGCTCCTGTTGAGAGTGCGACCGGAAAGTTCTGAGCCCGGTCTTTTTCCCGGATTATGTGCGTTTTTGCCCGCATTTCCGCCCGTTTACGAGGCCGGCGGAAGCGTTGGGGTTGTGGGGCGGTTGGGGACAATAGGGAGAATTGTCGGACTGGAATAAATTGTCTGTTAACACTATATTTAGTGTTTGCAGGCAGGTTCGACGCTAGATAGTGTGAACTTCCCTCGAGTGAGGGAATCGGAAAAAAATCAGTTTTGAGGGACCCGCGGGGTTCGTCGGCGTGTTGGACAGGCACTTCGCAAGGAGTTTGACCAGCAGGGCCGGCGGAGACTGCGAAATGGAGAGCCGGCCGTTTTCGAACGCCGGCAGGCGGCGGACATGCGTGTTTCGCATTGGGGGCAGAAATCCCCTGACGAAAGCGCTATATATAGACAAAAGGGATCGGACCAATGCGCATCGAGCGTCGTTTCACCAAGCAAGGGCAATCTGCTTACGCGGAGATCGAATTCCGCAAGGCGCTTTCGGAGATCAAGAATCCGGATGGCTCGGTGGTGTTCCGTCTCGACAATATCGATGTGCCGGCGCAGTTCTCCCAGGTTGCCGCCGACATCCTGGCACAGAAGTATTTCCGCAAGGCCGGTGTCCCCGCGCGGCTGAAGAAGATCGAGGAGAACGACGTCCCCTCCTTCCTGTGGCGCTCCGCCGCCGATGAGGCCGAGCTTGCCAAGCTGCCGGAAGCCGAGCGCTACGGTTCCGAGATCGACGCGCGCCAGGTCTTCGACAGGCTGGCCGGCACCTGGACCTACTGGGGCTGGAAGGGCGGCTACTTCAAGGCGTCGGAAGAAGACGCCCGCGCCTTCCGCGACGAGCTTGCCTACATGCTGGCCACCCAGCGCGTGGCGCCGAATTCCCCGCAATGGTTCAACACCGGCCTGCACTGGGCCTATGGCATCGACGGCCCGAGCCAGGGCCACTTCTATGTCGACCCGTTCACCGGCAAGCTGACCAAGTCGAAATCCTCCTATGAGCATCCGCAGCCGCATGCCTGCTTCATCCAGGGCGTGCAGGACGACCTCGTCAACGAGGGCGGCATCATGGACCTTTGGGTGCGTGAAGCGCGCCTGTTCAAATACGGCTCCGGCACCGGTTCCAACTTCTCGCTGCTGCGCGGCGAAGGCGAAAAGCTGTCCGGCGGCGGTCGCTCGTCCGGCCTGATGAGCTTCCTCAAGATCGGCGACCGCGCGGCGGGCGCCATCAAGTCGGGCGGCACGACACGCCGCGCCGCGAAAATGGTCATTGTCGACGCCGACCATCCCGATATCGAGGAATTCATCGACTGGAAGGTCAATGAAGAGCAGAAGGTCGCCTCGCTGGTCACCGGCTCAAAGATCGTCAAGAAGCACCTCGAAGCGATCATGAAGGCCTGCGTCAACTGCGAAGGCCAGGACGACGATTGCTTCGACCCGTCGATCAACACCGCGCTGAAGCGCGAGATCAAGGCGGCCAAGAAGTCCGCTGTGCCGGAGAACTACATCTACCGTGTCATCCAGTTCGCCAAGCAGGGCTACACGTCGATGTCGTTCAAGACCTACGACACCGACTGGGATTCGGATGCCTACCTCACGGTTTCGGGCCAGAACTCCAACAATTCGGTGTCGCTGAAGGACAATTTCCTGCGCGCYGTCGAGGACGATGCCGACTGGCACCTCACCGCCCGCAAGGACGGCAAGGTGTTGAAGACGCTGAAGGCGCGGGACCTGTGGGAAAAGATCGGCTACGCCGCCTGGGCGTCGGCCGATCCGGGCCTGCATTTCAACACGACGATGAACGACTGGCACACCTGCGCTTCGGCCGGTGCGATCCGGGCGTCCAACCCGTGCTCGGAATACATGTTCCTCGACGACACGGCCTGCAACCTGGCCTCGATCAACCTCCTGCCCTACCGCAACGCCGACGGCACGATCGATATCGCCGCCTACGAGCACACCGTGCGGCTGTGGACCATCGTTCTCGAAATCTCGGTCATGATGGCGCAGTTCCCGTCGAAGGAGATCGCCAAGCAGTCCTACGAATACCGCACGCTCGGCCTCGGCTATGCCAATATCGGCGGCCTGCTGATGACCTCGGGCATCCCTTACGACTCCGACGAGGGCCGCGCCATCTGCGCCGCCCTCACCGCGATCATGACCGGCACTGCCTATGCCACCTCGGCCGAAATGGCCGCCGAACTCGGCGCCTTCGCCGACTACGACCGCAATGCGCAGAACATGCTGCGCGTCATGCGCAACCATCGCCGTGCCGCCTATGGCGAGAAGCAGGGCTATGAGAAGCTCGCCGTCAACCCGGTGCCGCTGGTCGCCTCCGACCTGAAGCAGCAGGACCTTGCAGTGCACGCCAAGGCTGCCTGGGACCGCGCCATCGAGCTCGGCGAGGAGCATGGCTATCGCAATGCGCAGGCGACCGTCATCGCGCCGACCGGCACGATCGGCCTGGTCATGGATTGCGACACCACCGGCATCGAGCCCGACTTCGCGCTTGTGAAGTTCAAGAAGCTGGCCGGCGGCGGCTACTTCAAGATCATCAACCGCGCCGTGCCGGAAGCGCTGCGCACGCTCGGCTACTCCGAAGCCCAGATCGGCGAGATGGAGGCCTATGCGGTCGGCCACGGCAATCTCAACCAGGCGCCCGCGATCAATCCCGGCGCGCTCAAGGCGAAGGGGTTCACGGACGACAAGATCGCGGCGCTCAACGCAGCCTTGAAGTCGGCCTTCGACATCAAGTTCGTCTTCAACCAGTGGACGCTCGGCGCCGACTGGGTGAAGGAGACGTTTGGCTTCACCGACGAGCAGCTCAACGACTTCTCGTTCGAGATGCTGCCGGCGCTGGGCTTCTCCAGGAAGGACATCGAGGCCGCCAACATCCATGTCTGCGGTGCGATGACCTTGGAAGGCGCGCCCTTCCTCAAGGCCGAACACCTGGCGGTGTTCGACTGCGCCAGCCCGTGCGGCAAGATCGGCAAGCGCTCGCTGTCGATCAATAGCCACATCCAGATGATGGCGGCGGCGCAGCCCTTCATCTCCGGCGCCATCTCCAAGACCATCAACATGCCGAACGACGCGACGGTGGAAGACGCCAAGGGCGCCTACATGCTGTCGTGGAAGCTGGCGCTGAAGGCCAACGCGCTCTACCGCGACGGCTCGAAGCTGTCGCAGCCGCTCAACTCCTCGCTGCTCGCCGATGGCGAGGACGACGAGGACGAGGCGATCGAGCAGCTGATCGCCGCACCGGCGGCGGCGCGCGCCGCACAGATCACCGAGCGGATCGTCGAGCGCATCATCGAGCGCGTGTCGCGCGAGCAGGAAAAGCTGCCCGGGCGCCGCAAGGGCTACACGCAAAAAGCCAAGATCGGTGGCAACACCATCTTCCTGCGCACCGGCGAATATGACGATGGCCGTCTCGGCGAGATCTTCATCGACATGAACAAGGAAGGCGCGACGCTGCGTGGCCTTCTCAACAACTTCGCCATCGCCATCTCGCTCGGCCTGCAATATGGCGTGCCGCTCGACGAATATGTGCACGCCTTCACCTTCACCAAGTTCGAGCCGGCCGGCATGGTGCAAGGCAATGATGCGATCAAGAGCGCGACGTCGATCCTCGACTACGTGTTCCGGGAACTCGCGATCTCCTATCTCGGCCGCAACGACCTCGCCCATGTCGACCAGTCGGACTTTTCCAACACCGCACTTGGCCGCGGCATCAGCGAGGGCAAGACCGACGCTGTCTCCAAGGGCCTGACCCGTGGCGCCTCGCCGGTGAAGCTGGTGTCGCGGGTGAGCGGCAACGACCCGAAGGGGTTTGCGGCTCCCTCGGGCGCCCCTGCCCGCTCAGTGCCGACCGCCTTCTCCGGCTCCAACGTGCTGGCGCTGAAGCCGGCCACCGACGAAGCAGTCGCCTACAAGCGCGACTATGAGGAACGGGCGAAGGAATTGGCCGAGGACATCGCTTTCGAGGAAGCGGCGGGCGCTGCTTCGGACGCCACGGCGGCACTGTTTACCGACGCCGCGGCCAATGAAGCGGCCGAGGCAAAGAAACTCGCCAACGACCGCCGCGCCAAGTCACTGCTACAGGGCTACACCGGCAATTCCTGCTCCGAGTGCCAGAACTTTACGATGGTGCGGAACGGGACTTGCGAGAAGTGCGATACTTGTGGTGCCACGAGCGGGTGCAGCTGAGCGACATCCGAGACTGAGGATGCGACCTGATTTTGTCTCTGGGAGAAGCATTCTGGCTCCAATGCGACATAAGGTCTGTCTCTGAGACCCTGACGCGTCACCGTATCTGGCTCAACGTCATGATAGATGGCTCGTTCGACACTCGAAGTTGGTTCACCTGCTGACAAGAGCCGGAACTAAAGCAATTTCCCGGGCGCCTCGCTGCTGAGGTCAACTTTGTCCCTGAGCACCCATTTGAGTCCTCCGGCGACTTAAACTGAGTCCGCGAACAAACGAGGCCTCCGCAGCCACGCTGCGGAGGCCTCGTTCTGATCGACCCCAGATCGCTGTGAATTCCGGGCGTTGCCGCATCCAGGAGGCTCAAGCCGGAACAAATCATGATCGTGTCTTTTTAGAGGGGCCATCAACCGACCCAAATGACCGTATCCCAGACTCAGATTCGCCCTCCCGCAAACTGGCAGGATTTCGAGCGAGCTTCGGTAACCTTCTGGTCCGAACTTCTCGATGATGACGGACTCACGCGTTTTGGCCGGAATGGCCAAGCACAATATGGACTGGACATCACAGGTTATCGCCGTCGTGATTCCGGCCACCTTGTCGGCATCCAGTGCAAGTGCATTTATCAAGATACGGAAGTCGACCGCCAGACAGTCATCGACGATGTCAGGAAAGCGCTCGATAGCAGTTTCCTCTAAAGGAACTACCTCACCCACACCGGGCCGAACGACGGCAAGCTCGATAGCTTGGCGATCGAACTGACCAAAGGCCAGAAGGAGGTCGGTCGGGACATCATCATCAGAGTATGGGGCTGGGGAACCCTCAAAAACCGAATTGCCCAATACGAGAAGGCTATCGAAGCCTTCGACCCGACCTGGAACGCCTAAGCAGAAACTGGACTGAATAGAACTCGACACCCATCCAAGGGCGTTCTCAATCCCTCGCAGCCTGGCGGTCTTTCAATTGCCGTGTCAGGCCGCGCAATATCAGAATGATCGCTTGATCGACGTGCGGAGTTGACGCCAAAACCATATTCTCGTCGGCCGATAAACCATTGTTAAGGTCAGTTTTCTTAAACGCCCTAAAACGATTTCGCCCGTGCCATGGCCTAGGAACCCCTTTCTTAAGGACACCGATCTCCTCGGCGACATCGCGAGCACATCCGCCAAATCCACCCATTACATAGAGCGGTTGTTTAGCTTCGAGGGAATAGAGTGCTTCCTCGGCGATGCCAGGCATGTTTCCCCTGAACTTGTCTACACGGCCTCCCAGGATGATCCTCGCGTGTGTTTCGGCAATCATTCGATGCCGCATCGTCGCGAGCCCACGCGCCCACTGCGGCTCCGACGGCTGCTGAGGCTTGAGCTTGCGCCGCTCGTTCATACCCATCGCATTTCCATCGAGATCGAGCAGCCTGAGTTCGGCCGCGCCCTCAAGCTCCGCGGAAGCCTGGACGAGTTGCTCCGCTTGTTGATGGATATGAACCGGCCACGCGAGATAGTTAGTGACGGCGTGCCTTCCGCGCTTACCCGCGTCGCGGCCGTGGCGGGCAGCCAGCTCAAACAAAAGCTTGCTAAATCCACCGACGCGAAGGTCCCCACCATAAACCAAACTAGCCCCGAGAGCCAATGTATGCCTGGCGATTTCCGTCATCGCGTCGCGAAGATGTTCCCCTTGAAGACCTAGCGCAGCCATGTCAGGGCTGTCGGAGGTCGATACGGCGATCACCTTACCATCAAAGACTTCACGGTACGTCATCGCACCGCTCCCGCGAGCCATTCGGTAACGCTCCTGAGCTGTAGGTTCGGCGCTATGTCGTGAAATAGGCGCTCCTCCTCGGCGCCCAGAGGAGGGTCCGGATAGACGATGACCGCTTGCTCCCCGTCATTGGCAGGAACCAAGTCGGCCAAGGAGATCAACTCAGGCGGCCTTGGGAGGAAGGTCACACCCGGCTTCGCATTCACACGCATTAGTTCCACTCGGCACTGCCACAAAAAGTCCCTCAGAATCTCGCCCAGCAACGCGCGTATGACAACATCGACGCGGTTATCATTTTGTTCGTCCAGCCGTATGATCGGTACGTTTCCAAGATATGGAAAGCCCCGCTCGTCAATGTCGGAGATACAGTTCGCTATAACGAGAGGCCGGTTATGTCGTTTCGCCTCAATTATCTCGCGTCGGCACCATTCCCTTGATGAGAATGAGTCCGTGTGGATC